>CAZEJZ010000655.1:0-1880 GCA_964512415.1 uncultured Opitutaceae bacterium | reverse complement strand
GTAGACTCTCCGCTGAGGGTTTACATCCGTTGGGCTGAGGCTGTTTTCGTGGCGAGCCGCGAGTGACGCTCAAGCTGGACCGCCCATGGATCGAAAGAAGGGGGTACATCAGCGATCCCTGCATGTCTTCCCCCGATTCTCCCTATTCCCGAGCCAAGCGCGTCCTGATGATCGTGGCCAACCCCGCGATCTCGCCGGTCACCGGGTGGGAGGTGGGGTTCTGGGCTGCGGAGCTCGCCCATCCCTGGATGGAATTCCTCCGCGCCGGCTACTCCGTGCGGCTGGCCAGTCCCGCAGGTGGCAAGGTGGTGGTCGACGGCTACAGCGATCCACGGGATTCGGAAGGGTTTTCTGCGCACGACGTGATCAGCCTCGGTTTTCTGACCGCGCCGAAGTTTGCCGCCCTTCTGGAGAACACGCCGAGCCTGCAGCAGGTGACGGCCGAGGAGTTCGATGCGGTGTTCGTCTGCGGCGGGCAGTCGCCGATGATCACGTTCCGCGACAACGAGGTGCTGCAGGCGTTTATCGTTCGCGCCTACGAGGCCGGGAAGGTGGTCGCCCTCCTGTGCCATGGGACCTGCGTGCTGCTCCGCGCCCGGTTGAGCGACGGACGGCTGCTGGTCGAGGGCAAGACGTGGACCGGGTTTGCCAACAGCGAGGAGGACTTCGCGGAGAAGGCGGTGGGCCGGACCATCCATCCGTTCCGGATCGAGACGGAGGCGCGCGCGATTCCCGGCACCAACTTCATCACGCACAATGCCTTCACTCCGTTCGCGGTCCGCGACGGGCGGCTGATCACCGGTCAGCAGGTGGATTCCGGCGTGGAGACGGCGAAGCGCGTGATCGAGGCGCTCGGCCACTGAGCCGCGCCTGCGCGCTAGCACCCCGGGTTGGGCTCAGCCGAGCGGTGGCTCGGCCGCGCGCGTGTTCGCGCCAGCGACGGCAATAGCACGACCGACCGGACGAAGGGGCAGGTGATGCGCGCGAACAGGTACTCCCCGTAGCCCGCGAGCAGATTGGCCGCGAAGGGACCAGCCACGCCTCGCCGCGCAGCGTCGGTAGGTGCACGGCGATCGATTCGCGATGCATAAAGCGAAGACGGATCATCGGTCCGTGGCCATCATGGCTTAGAATAGGTACTTGAACCATTTAAGCTCAGGTCGTTTTGGATCGAATTAGGGTATAAATACCCATTAATAACGCTATGGAATTGCGAGAAACGCCCACCATCAGATCCAAGCGTATTCTGATGATTGTCGCGAACGCCGTCATCTCTCCCCGTACCGGTTGGGAACTGGGTTTCTGGGCCGCCGACCTCGCCAAGCCGTGCATGGAGTTTATCCGTGCGGGCTATTCCGTGCGACTGGCCAGCCCCGCCGGTGGGAAGGTGGTGGTCGATGGCAGCAGCGATCCTCGGGATCCGGAAGCGTTTGCGAGTCACGACGTGATCACCCTTGGTTTCCTCACCTCGCCACTCTTCTCCACGCTGCTGGAAACGACGCTCGGCCTTCGGCGGATGGCGGTCGAGGACTTTGATGCGGTGTTCGTCTGCGGTGGTCACGCATCGATGATCAGCTACCCTAACGATGACGTCCTGCTCAGCTTCGTCGTTCGCGCTTACGAGGCCGGCAGGGTGGTCGCCTTCCTCGGGCGCGGCACGTGCGCGTTGCTTCGAGCCCGCCTCGGCGCCGGGCGCCTCTTCGTGGAGGGCAAGACGTGGACCGGATTCGCCAACAGCGAGGAGGACGCCGTGGAGAAGTCGGTCGGCGTGGCCCTTCATCCGTTCCGGATCGAGACGGAGGCGCGGAAGATTGCTGGGACGAATTTCATCACGCACAATGCCTTCACTCCGTTCGCGGTCCGCGACGGGCGGCTGATCA
>CAZEJZ010000654.1:0-1893 GCA_964512415.1 uncultured Opitutaceae bacterium | reverse complement strand
GGAGCGCGGGATTCAGCGGGCGGGCGCTCCTGCGGGCGCTCGTGCCCAACATCGGCTCGACGCTCGGCATGATCGGCCTGATCCTCGGCGCGGGCGCCGGAGCATGGTTCCTCTTGCGCCGCTGGCGGCCAACGGACCAGGCCGGCCCGGGCGAGGTCGGTGAGCGCGCGGGCGGGCGGCTGCGGCGCGCCCTCGTGGTGCCGGGCGGCCTGCATTTCTGGTTCGGCGAGCCCTCCGCGAGCGCGGAGCCCCGCAGCCTCTCGGGCCTCGACGTGCGGCAGATGCGCGGTCGCCGGCACATCCCGCTCTTCCGGCGCAAGGGCGCCGCGGAGGTGGGCGCCATCGACTTCATCACGCCGGTCGTGCTCTGGTCCCTGAACGACGCCAAGAGCCCGTGGAACATCACCGACAGCCGGCCTGCTGGCACGATCTGGGTGCTGCTCCCGCCCGGGGCGTACGCGGACGGCGTGGCGCGCGACATCGAGCGGACGCTCCGCGCCCCGCCGAGCGAGCCCGTGGCGGCGATCCCCCTGCCGAAGCCGGGCCGGGACCACCGCTTCGCCGCGAGCCTCGCGACGCATCCGTCCGGCGACCCGAACCGATTGCTCGTCCCGCCTGCCGTGACCGCCGCGACCGTGGGCGTGCCGCCGCAGTGCCCCGCCTGCTGCGCGCGCATCTCGGCCGACGACGGCCCGTGGTGGGAACCGCTCGCGAGCGACGTCGCCTGCGGCCGGTGCGGCCTGCGCGTCCCTGCGGGCGCCATGGTGGTCACCGGCTGGCGGACCCCGCTCGAGGCGCAGCGGAGCCCGATCCTCGGGTGGCGCGTTGCTATGGTCGTCCTCGTCGTCGCAATGCTGCTCGCGTCCGGCGTCGCGTCGATGGTCGCGTTCCGCTCGCCGATTCCGTTCCTGGCGACCCTCGTGACGTTCGCCCTGGTCCTCCCGTTCGGGATCCTGTGGGCCGCCCGCCACGGCGTGCGCCCGGTGCCGCGCCCGCGCACGCGCTTCCAGCCGGGGACACAGGCATGGATCGCCGAACCGGGCCGGCTGCGCATCCTGACGCCCAGCGAGACGGCGGGCTTCCGCGGGGCTGGCCCCCACGAGGTGACGATCCCCGCGAACCAGGCGGCGAGCATCCGCTTCGTGCCGCACTTCATGCCGGACCAGGCGATCAACTCGCTGCAGACCGACCGCCTGGTGCTGCGCAGCACGTCGCCCGCGCTCGGGCACATCGGCGAGATCGCGCTCGAGGTGGCCGTGCCCGCCGAGGTCGACCACGCGCAGGTGGCCGAGCGCATCAAGGCTGCGCTGAACGCTCCCGCCGGATGAGCGCATGCGGAGTGCGCGCGCCGGGGTGGGTAAATCGGTCCCGTTCCTCGCGGACCATTTTCCGTCACGCCCGCAGGATCGCCCCCACGCGTGCCGCGAGCGCGTCCGCACCTTCCACCGGGAACGCGTCCGGAGCGATGCCGGCCAGCTCCCGCCCAGCGGCGTCCGCGGCAACGATGCGGAGGCCGAGCCGCGACGCCGTCACCGTGACCGCGGCAACCGCGGACGCCGGGACATCGCGGGCGGCCTCGGCGATCGCGGTCCCGCGACGGTCGCAGGTGACCTCGATCACCCGCAGGGCGCCGGGCTCGACGCGCCACCGGCACCGCATGGTCTCCAGCCGGCGCGCGCGGCGCACCAGGTACCACCAGAGGAGCGGCATGGCGAGCATCGCCGCGTTCGCGACCGCGGCCGCTGCCGTCACGAAGGCCCGTGGGTCGCCGCGCCGCGCGAGGAGCGGGTGCGCAGGCCACAGCCACGCGTCACCGAGCGCCACCAGCCCGATGAACCCGATGATGCCGGTGATCGCCATGGGCAGCACCATGATGGCCGCGATGATGTTCCG
>CAZEJZ010000653.1:0-1899 GCA_964512415.1 uncultured Opitutaceae bacterium | reverse complement strand
GACCCCTCCCGCCCCATGCACATCGAAGACCGCGGCCTGATTTCCGACTCCCGTCTCCGCCCCGTCGGCCAGCGCGCCTCCGCGTTCGTCGGCCTCGCCCGCACCCGCCGCGGCACCCTGTTCTGCACGTTCCAGAACGGTCCGAAAAAGCACGCCCCCACCTCGACCGTGCGCATCTGCCGCTCGCGCGATGGCGGGCGCTCGTGGCAGGAACTGCCCTTCCTCCTGCCCACCACGTTCGCCGGGATCCCGGGCTCCCTCGGCTGCGGCGAAATCGTCGAGGTCTCGCCCGGCCGCCTGCTCCTCATCGCCACGTGGATGGACCGCAGCGATCCGGACCGTCCGCTCTTCGATCCGGTGACGTCCGGCATCCTCCACTGCCGCCAGCTCGCCGCCTGGTCCGAGGACGAGGGCGAAACCTGGGGACCGTGGCGCGAGCTGCCCACCCCCGGACTCGGCGGCTGCACCGGCACCGGACCGATCCTGCAGTGGCCCGACGGCACGCTGGCGTATCCACTCGAGAGCTACAAGAATTGGGACGACCCGCGCGTCGTCCACCACGCCGCCCGCGTGATGATCTCCCGCGACCGCGGGCTCACGTTCTCCGAGCCGCTGCTCCTCGCCCAGCACCCGGAGCACCGGCTGTACTACTGGGACCAGCGGCTGTGCCTCGGCGCCCGCCCCGGCGAATGGATCGGGCTGTTCTGGACCCACGATCTCGCCGCCCAGCGGGACCTCACCGTCCACCGCGCCTCCGGTTCCTTCACCGACGCCGGCTGGCACACCGAGACCGTCACCGCCACGTCCCTCCCCGGCCAGATCGCCGCCCCGCTCCTGCTCGCCGACGGACGGTTGCTCGCCTTCGTCGTCGACCGCGAGCACCCCGGCCAGCTCACGCTGTGGCGCTCCCCCGACCACGGGCAAACCTGGGCCGAGAAACTCGTGGTCTACGTGCACGACGAGCGCGCCAGCCTCAGCCAGGGACGCGAACACATCGACTTCGGCCAGTACTGGGACGACATGAACAAGTGGAGCTTCGGCCACCCAGCCCTCCGCGATCTCGGCGACGGCCGGGTCCTCCTCGCCCACTACGCCGGCCCACCCGACGAAATGAGCGTGCACTGGATCCGGGTCGACGTGCTGACCTGAGCCCCACCGGCGCGACCGACGCGGAACAAGTGGCATTCGCGCTGCCCGCCGCGGAAACCAGAGCGCCAACCCTGGCGGTTGCGACCGACGGCAGCCACCACGCCGGAAGCGGTGGCGCAAACGATTGACCACAGGGTGGATTCCGGCGAACCCGCCGGACGTTTCCGGGTCAGAGGGGGCCAAACTTTCCCTCGCGCCGCCGTGGGCGTCGCGTCACCTTCCCCCCAACCTTCGTTTTCCCATGCCCAACGGTCCCGCCTGGTCGCAGAAGCTCCGCGATGAAATCAGCCTCGCCGTCATCGGCCAAGAGGCCGTCGTCGAGCGCCTGCTCGTCGCGCTGCTCGCCAATGGCCACGTGCTCCTCGAGGGCATGCCGGGCCTCGCCAAGACGCTGCTCGTGAAGTCCCTCGGCTCGGCCCTGGGGGTGCAGTTCGAGCGCATCCAGTTCACGCCGGACCTGCTGCCGAGCGACGTGGTCGGGACGATGATCTTCTCGCCGAAGGACGGCACGTTCCGCGCCCACCACGGGCCGATCTTCGCCAACTTGGTGCTCGCCGACGAAATCAACCGCGCCCCGGCCAAGGTGCAGAGCGCGCTGCTCGAGGGCATGCAGGAGAGGCAGGTCACGATCGGGGGCCAAACCCACCCGCTGCCGTCTCCGTTCCTCGTCATGGCGACGCAGAATCCGGTCGAACAGGAGGGCACCTACCCGCTGCCGGAGGCCCAGACGGATCGCTTCCTGTTCAAGCT
>CAZEJZ010000652.1:0-1903 GCA_964512415.1 uncultured Opitutaceae bacterium | reverse complement strand
CGCGGCTGGATACAAAGCCCGCAATGCCAGTTGTTAAACAGGTTGAACCAGCGCACCCTGCCGGCCCTCTAATCTTGCCCGGGGCCAAGGTTGTGGTGGGCCGGATCGGTGGCACAAAGGGCCGGAATGTTGAAGGGTTTGTGCTTCGAACCGACACTGTGCCGTCAAGAGTCGTTAAGCGCTTTTCGCTGCCAGACAACCCAACCTCAATTCGGTGGGACGGAAGGATTTATGGTCATGCAGCCCCAGATGGCGTGTACCTGTTGGGACTTACCGAGACCGATGGTGCAGGCAATCGTGGAAGCGCCCCTGCAAAGTTGACTCCGGTCGCTGGCCCGCCGCGAGGTAAGCCAGGCGTCACCGTAAGGCACCTCGGAGTCCAAGCGCCATCACAATCAGCTAGGCCTGGCCAGATAGTTGAAGTCGGCGTGGATGCTCGCGGACAGTCCTTTGAGTGGTCAATTCGGCCAGCTACGGGTGGAGCCCTCCTTTCGCACGGCAAGGGCAAGGGAGCAAAGCTCCGAGTGCGGATTCCGGCGAAGGCGCGTTCTGTCCTGCAGCTAACGGTTGCCGGAAACAAGTCCCGGGTGAGTGTTCCTTTGGCTATTAACACAGGCAAGTCGGAGCTGCTCTTGGTACTTCCCGCGATCCGGTGGCAAGGGCTTGCTCCAGTTGATGGTGACGGGGATGGCCTGCCTGATCTCCTTCCGCTCGGTCGACCAGCCTCTGTTGATCGCTTGATGCCACCGATCAAGGGCGGGCTTGACGGATGGAATGCGAAGGTGCTGCCACTTCTCCGGGTGATGTCTCAAAACCGAATGACTGCCGACGCCACCACAGACATTGCGTTGGCGAAAGGCCAGGGCCCCAAGATCTCGGCCTACAAGGGCGTCGTATTAGCAGGCGAGGAGACATGGCTCCCCAGCAGTCTCCTCAAAGGGTTGCGTTCCCGAGTAAACGGCGGCAAGAGGGTGCTTGATCTGGGCCTCGACTCCCTTCGGCGGACGGTGGACTTGAACGGGGCAGTGATCAGCAACCCGTCGAAAGCTGCGGAAGCGGATGCATTCGGCGGACTCAGGTCGCCAACCCAATCTGACGCTTCCTACCAGCTTCAATGGAAGGACTCAATCGGTCTCTTTTCCACGACTGGTGGCCGAATTTTCGCACCGCCCGGTTGGTCGGGCACTGCAAAGGTCGAAAGCCCAGGTGTCTTTGTGGCGGCAGCAGGCCCAGAGGCAGGGATAGCCGGAATTGCGGCATGGAAGCTAGGCAAGGGCCTCTACATCAGGCCTGGAATTCCCAATTTGGCAGCAAACGCACTGGCCGGACCAACTCTTGAGTCTCTTCTCACACGGGCTCTTGCCATCACGGCAGGACATTGACCCGTTAGAAGAGAAATATTGCTCAACTGCCGGGTTTTGAACTAACTGCGAACATCATTTACTTATGAGCACCCCCACAGGCTCTCGAACCCTTGTCCAGCGGCTGATGACGCCGCCAAAGATCCACGCTGGGCGCTACCCGTATATGGATGCCCTCCGAGCGATTGCCGCTCTGAGCATCGTGATCTTCCACTTTGCTGGCTATGTCGGCCTACCAGACGCAATGAGCTTCGCGCGGCCCCTGATTGTTCGGCTTGGAGCTGGCGTACTTGTTTTCTTCGTGATCTCCGGTTTCCTGATTTACCGCCCATTCGTTCGAGCAAACCTTGAGGCCACAGACCATCCGAAGTGGGGCGGTTACGCGAAGCGACGCTTCCTGAGGATTGTCCCCGCGTTTTTCCTCGCTCTGACTCTGACTGGTGCGCTGGTTGGCAAGACCGATGTGTTCGGAGAGAACGGGTTCCTCTACTACGGATTCCTTCAGATCTACAAGCCAGGTCTGGAACTCCGTGGGCTCTCGG
>CAZEJZ010000651.1:0-1910 GCA_964512415.1 uncultured Opitutaceae bacterium | reverse complement strand
TGCGGCGGAAGCGTTTGGAGAAATGGAACTCGTCGCAAAAGCCGAGCCGGTCGGCGATCTCTTTGTTCCCGAGGCGCTCTTCATAGATGAGTTTGCGCGCGCGCTCGATGGTGCGCCGGTTGCTCCACGCCTGCGGGGATTCGCCGAAGAGGGCGCGGAATTTCTTGCGGAAGGATTCGTAGGACAAACCGGCGGCCCGCGCCGCCGCCACCGGGGAGGCGGGAGGAACTGCGCCGAGCGCGGTCACGCCGCGGCGGGCCCACTCGGGCAGAACGGGCGGTGCACCCGACTCGCTCCGCGCCACGCGGGAAAGCAATTCCTGCAGGCGGCAGACGAGCGGAAGATTGTCAGCCAGGAGGACATCGGGGCGGCTGGTGGCGCGGACCAGCGCGCGGATTTCGCGCAGCGTGTCCGCACCGCGCGGCGGACGCAGCACCGGCCGGTCCGGCGAGAGGAGTCCGTGCCGCCGCCACAGATCGAAAACCGCGCCGTCGAAGACGAGATAGTATTCGCGCCAGGACTCGCCGCGTCCCGGACCGTAGGTGTGCGGGATGTCGGGAAAAACAACGAGCAGGTCTCCTTGCCGGCAGCGCACCGGCTCGCGGTCAGGCAGCCGGTAGCGTCCGGAACCACCGGCCAGGAAGACCACCGCGTAGTGTCCCAGAACACGCATGGTCTTGCCGGGCACGCCCCGCCCGTCCGGCAGATGGCCGGCGGCCACAATCGCCCCGAAGCCAGCGAAAAAACTGCCGGTGTCGGTATCCGGCAGCACGGCAGCAGCAGGGCGGGACCTCCGGCTCATCTCCCAAAATATACATGTTTTTTCCCAAGCCGCCCATTCCAAAATTCCGCGGCCCGTGGTTCAGTTCTGTCCTGTTATGACAACCTCGACCCCTGCCGCCTTCCAGCCCCGCGCCCAAGGGCGCGATTTGGACACCTCCGAAGCCTCCTTCGGACCGCTCGTTTCCTCCGCCGGCCTGCTCGGCGACGCGGAAGCGCTGACTGAGCGCCTTGGAACGGACGGCTACCTTTACCTTCCCGGCCTGCTTGACCGCGAGGAGGTCCTGGCCGCGCGGCGTCACGCCGTCGGGGTGCTCGCCGCCGACGGTTGCCTCCAACCGGGCACCGATCCGATGGATGCCATCGCGCGGGAGGGACTGGACATGGCCTTCCGGCCCGACCTTGCGGTGGGCAACGAGGCGCTGGGGCGTTGCCTTTACACCGGCCCGCTGATGGATTTCTACCGGACGCTTTTCGGCGAGGACGTGCTTCACTTCGATTTCACCTGGTTCCGCGCGGTGGCCCCGGGTCCGGGCGCCAAGCCGCATTGCGACATCGTCTACATGGGGCGGGGCGAGCGGGAGCAACTCCTCACCGCGTGGGTGCCGACCGGCGACGTGCCGATCGAGACCGGCGGTCTCATGATCCTCGAGGGATCGCACCGCCAGCACGAACGGTTGCGCCATTATCTCGAACGCGATGTGGACAGCTATTGCACCAACGGCCGCCATGCCGCGCAGATCGAGGCGGGGCAAAAACAATGGGAATGGGACGGCAGTCTTTCCGCCGATCCGTTTTCGCTGCGCGAAAAGCTGGGCGGCCGCTGGCTCACCACGTCCTTCCGCGCGGGCGATGTCCTCACCTTCCGCATGGACACGGTCCACGCCAGCCTCGACAACCCCTCGCGCCACATCCGGCTGTCGTCCGACTCGCGCTACCAACCCGCCTCCCGGCCGGCCGACGGACGCTGGGTGGGCGAGAAGCCGGTCGGCCACACCGTCGCCGGCAAGCGCGGGCGCATTTGCTGAGGCTTGAGGTCCGCGCGGGTCCGCGGTCCTTTCAGGTGCGCCCCGGTCGCCAAGAGCCCGGGGTCGTCCCCGTCACCCTTTTGAAAACTGCTCCGAAATAGG
>CAZEJZ010000650.1:0-1915 GCA_964512415.1 uncultured Opitutaceae bacterium | reverse complement strand
GGCCATCGACGTGGCCGTCGAAGCTTCATCCGGCCGCCTTGATCCGCTGCGGCTGCGTGAGCGTGCGATTTCCGCCGACATCGCCGCGCGGCTCGACGCGACCACCGCCGAATTCCGGGCCCTGCAGGTCACCCAGCGGCCCGCCTTCGTGCTCGAAAACAGCATCGGCGACAAGGCGGTGTTCTCAGGCCTGGTCCGGGCCGAACCCTTGTTCGCCACGGTCGACGCGATGCTCGCCGACGTCACGGCCTACGCGGCGTATCGGGAATCGTTCGGCGCTCCGCCGCCTTGAGCGCAGCGACGGTAAGAGTACGGTGCATTCATTTCCGGCGAAGCCGGAGAGGGGGAGTTGACCGTCGGACCTCTCGCCGGCGGGAAACGGAGCGGCGCGCGTGGAGGTCTGCGACGATCATTGGCCGAGCCGGATCACTGGGGATCCGGACGCCACCCGGGAGGGTCAGGCTTTGTTGTTTGTTGTGACGATGAGATTCGGCGACGCCGGAACCGCCCAAAAACGTCCATCGGGCCGAATCATGACAAACGACAAAGCCTGACCCTCCCCCAGGGACCCAGCGCCTCGGTCGGTCCGACGAAGCACTCAGGGCGCGCTCGAGGCAGTCGCAGCCGCGATCGCGGTGCCTAGCCGGATCACGGCATCGGCGAGCACGTCAAAGTCTTCACGGGTGCTGCGGTGATTCGAAATCGCGATGCGCAGGCAGTACCTCCCGCGCAAGGTGGTGTACGACGGCACCGCGATCCCCTGCTCATGGAGCTGCATGAGGATTTCCTTGTTGAGGGTACCGAGCGCAGCGTCGTCCCAACCGCCGGGGTTGAAGCGGAAGCAGACGATGTCCAGCCCGCCGAGCGGGGCCATCAGCTCGAGTTGCGGATGCCGCGACACCAGTCCCGCAAAGTACTCCGCCTGCTCGACATTCCGGGCAATCATGCGGCCGAAGCGGTCGAGCCCGTGCTCCTTGACCGACATCCATACCTTGAGAGCCCGGAACTGGCGCGAGAGTTGGATGCCATAATCGCTGAACCACCGGGATCCGCCCGCCACGCCACGCGTCTCGTGCACGAGGTATTCCGGGGTGAGCGAGAAGGTCGCGCGGTGAGCCTTCTCCGAACGCACGAGGGCGCAGCCAGCCTCGAACGGGATGTGCATCCACTTGTGCAGGTCCAGCGCCACCGAGTCGGCGCGTTCGATCCCGGCGAGCCTCGGCTTCACGTTGTCGGCGAGGATCGCCACGGCGCCGATTGCTCCGTCGACGTGGAACCACAGGCTCTCCTCCCGGCAGACCTCGGCGAGCGCGTCGAGGTCGTCCACGGCACCGGTGTTGATCGTGCCCGCGTTGCCGATCACGCACGCCGGGCGATGGCCCGCCGCGCGGTCGGCCGCGATGGCAGCGCGCAGGGCCGACACGTCGAAGGTGTAGTCCTCCCGGACCGGCACCTTCCGCAGGCTGTCGCTGCCCAGACCCATCAACTCGAGCGCCTTCTGGCTGCAACTGTGGACTTCCGTCGACGCGTAGAAGATCAGCCGCGGCATATCGCCGCGCAGGCCGTGCGCCCGCACATCGAACCCCGCCTGCGTATTCCGCGCCACCGCGAGGCCGACCAAGTTCGCCATCGATCCCCCGCTCACGAGCAGCCCGCTCGCGTCGGCCGGGAAGCCGAGCATCGCCTTAATCCAGTCGATGACCTGCTCCTCGACGAGGTTGGCGGCGTGGTTGCCGCCGCCGAGGTTCGAATTGAGGGTGGAGGCCAGCATATCGGCAAGGGCGCCGATCACATCCATCTGCATCGCGAGCACCTCGGGCCGGACGTCATCAAGCAGCGTCTTCCGGGCATCGCCGAGACGGCCCGTATCTTTGCGGGCGTCGACGTCAACAAAGAACCGATCCCCGTATTGCCG
>CAZEJZ010000649.1:0-1917 GCA_964512415.1 uncultured Opitutaceae bacterium | reverse complement strand
TTCCGGCGCTGCTGGTGCCGCTCATGGCTCCCCGCCTCATCCTCTTCGACCTCGATGGCACGCTGATCGACCACTTCCGCGCGATCCACCGCAGCTACGTGCACACGTTGCCGCGCCTCGGCCTCAAGGCCCCGTCCTACGCGGAGGTGCGCGCGGCGGTCGGCGGCGGTCTCGAACGCGCGATGCTCCGCTTCGTCGAGCCGTCCCGCCTGGAGGAGGCGGTCGGCATCTACCGCGCCTACTTCAACGCCACGCTCCTCGACGATGTCGAGCTCCTGCCCGGCGCCCTCCCGCTCCTCCAAGCCCTCCACACCCGCGGGATGCGCAGTGCGGTCCTGACGAACAAGCTCGGCTCCGCCTCGCGCGCGATCTGCCAGCACCTCGGACTCATGCCCTACCTCTCCGGCGTCTACGGCGCCGGCGACACGCCGTGGCTGAAGCCGCAGCCCGGTTTCGCCGCCCACGTCCTCGCCGAACTGCGGGCGAGCCCCGCCGAGACCTTGTTGGTGGGCGACTCTCCCTTCGACGTCGAGACCGGACGCCTTGGCGGTTTCCCGTGCTGGGTCGTCACGACCGGTACCCACGACGCCGTAGAGCTTCGCGCCGCCGGGGCCCACCCGGTGTACGCCAACTTGGACGCGCTCGCCGCCGACCTGCTTCGGTCCGGGTAAGCCCCGCCCGCGGCGGGTTCGGGACTCGCCCGACCGCGTTTCCCGTGCCTTGATCCCACCACGCCTCCTCCGCCGTGTCCCGCCCGCCCTCCGTAACCCCCTCCGCTGAGAGCCTGACCGGCGTGGTCGAGCGCATCCTGTTCCTCAACGAGGAGAACCACTACACCATCGCCGAGTTCCGGCCGGAGAAGGCCCGCGGCGCCGACGCGGCCCGCCCCAGCGCGGTCACGCTCGTCGGCCCGCTGCCCGGGGTGCAGTGCGGCGAGACGCTCCACGTCACCGGCGAGTGGACCCGGCACGCCCAGCACGGCGACCAATTCCGCGTCGCGTCGTTCCGGTCCGAGCTGCCCGCGAGCGTTTACGGGATCCGCAAGTTCCTCGGCAGCGGCCTGGTCCCGGGGATCGGCAAGGTCTACGCCGAAAAGATCGTCGATGCCTTCGGCACCGAGACCCTGCGGGTGCTCAGCGAGGAGTCCGCCCGGCTCCGCTCCGTCCCCGGCATCGGCCCGAAGCGCGCCGTCGCGATCAAGGAGGCGTGGGACAGCCAACGCGCCTTCCGCGAGCTCTACGTCTTTCTCCAGACCTACGGGGTCACGCCCAGCCAGTGCATCAAGGTGATCAAGGCGTTCGGGAACAGCGCGCGGACCGTGCTCTCCCAGGAGCCCTACCGCATCGCCCGCGAAATCGACGGCATCGGCTTCAAGACCGCCGACCGCATCGCGATCAACCTGGGCTTCGCGAACGACGCGCCGCCGCGCCTCGACGCCGGAATCATGTTCGCCCTCGAGACGCTCGAATCCGAGGGGCACACGGCCTACGGCGAAACCGATCTGCGGGACTACGCCGCCGCGCTGCTGGAGACGGTCCCGGACCGGATCGGCGCTCGGCTCGAGCACTTGGTGAAGGCGCGGGACTTGGTGCGCCATGAGCGCCCGTCCCTCGTCGGCGACGCCCCGCCGTTGCCGGGCTCGGGGCTGATTCAATTACCGGTCACGCACCGCTTCGAGCAACGGATCGCCTCGGCGATCGATCGGCTCGCCCGCTCGCCGTCAGGCCTGCCCGCCATCCGCGTGGATGCGGCGCTGGAGTGGGCTCAGGGCCGCGCCGGATTCGCCGTCGCCGATCAGCAGGCCGTCGCCGTCCGCAGCGCGCTGCAGCAGAAGGTCTCCGTCCTCACCGGCGGCCCAGGCACCGGCAAGACGACGATCATCCGCACGCTCGTCGACATCCGCCGCGCCAAGAAGGC
>CAZEJZ010000648.1:0-1930 GCA_964512415.1 uncultured Opitutaceae bacterium | reverse complement strand
GGTGATCGACCGCATCGACCTGCCAGTGGAAGGGGCCGCGGTGCCCTTCGACGCGCTCGGGGCGCCGCGCGCGGGGGAGGGCACCGAATCGATGCGGGACCGGGTGCTCGAGGCGCGCGAGCGATCCTCGCACCGGCAGGGGGCGATCGCGAACGCGTCGCTGGCGGGCCCGGCCCTCGACGCGGCGGCGCCACTCGACGATTCTGGGCGGGACCTGCTTCGCCAGGCGATGGCTGAACTCGGGCTCAGTGCACGCGCCTTCGACAAGGTGCGGCGCATGGCCCGCACGGTCGCCGACCTCGATGGCAGCGAGGGCGTGAAGCCCGATCATGTCGCCGAGGCGATCGGCTACCGGCTGCTCGACCGCTTTCGCGGTGCGTGCGGGTCGCTGGCGGGGGCGGGGGGGTGAGGTCGTCCTGTGGCGTGTACGCTCCCGTCCGCATCTTCCGATGCGCACCGAGGTCATCGCAGCGTGTCGAACGAAACCCCGGACGGACTTCGTGGCTCCACGGGACGGAAGCGTCCCGGTTGGCTGTTTCGCGTGCTTGTTCCGCTCGGCATCTTCCTGATCGTGTACGTGCCGATCGATCTCGGTGTCGGTCACCTGAAGAGCAGGCGACGCCAGACGATTCAAGCGACCGTCGCAAGCGACGTGGTTCGCGTGCCCAGCGAGGTCTTCCATCACGGCCTTCGCCCGTTGACCGAGCAGAACGACCCCTGGGGATCGATTCGATACCCGCTCTGCACCAACTCGCTCGGATTCAAGGATGCCTCGAAGCGCGTCGTGTCGCCTCGGCCCTCGGGTAGGCGGATCGTCTTCATCGGCGATTCCTTCACCGAGGGCATCGGGCTCGAGCACGAGCGCACCTTCGTCGGTCGGATCGGATCCCTGCTGGCGGACCGGGGGGTGGAGGTG
Source organism: uncultured Opitutaceae bacterium (assembly GCA_964512415.1). Taxonomy (GTDB): domain Bacteria; phylum Verrucomicrobiota; class Verrucomicrobiia; order Opitutales; family Opitutaceae; genus UBA6669. The sequence continues at coordinate 1,014 of CAZEJZ010000648.1, read as the reverse complement.
CTGAACGCCGGGACCGTCTCGTATTCACCAAAACTTATGTTCCTGAAACTCGATGATCTGCTCCGCGTGCAGGGCGTGCGATTCGACGAGCTGGCGATGTTCGTCGACTGCTCGGATGCGATCGACGAAGTCGAATACGGCTGGTTCCGGCATGCCGACCTTCAATCGAGGGGGCTGGTTCCTCCGGGCATCGACTTTCGAGAGGTTGGGCGTGGCGACGACCGTTGGTACGAGTGCTCGCTGCTCTATCGCGAGATCATGAGGCGATTCGGCGGCGGTGACCCGTGGAAGAAGGCAGTCACCTTCGAGAATGCGGTCACCGGACGCCGGTTCGTCCACTTCGGCGAGCGGTGCGAATGGGCCTTCCGGCGAGACCTTCAGGATGCCTGGGCGACCGAAGGTCTGGCCAGCGCCGCTTTCTATTCGGATCGCATCCTCGATCTGGGCCGAGAGTTCGGTTTCCGCGTGAGCATCGCGATCTACCCGTGGCCGGCGGAGCTCCGCGCTGGCGTGTCGGGATCCCGAAACGTCGAGTTTTGGCGGGGCTATTGCGCGGCCAGGGGCGTCGCGCTGTTCGACCTGTATCCGGCGTTCGCCGATCGTGGCGAGGCGGCACGCGTGATCGACGACCTGTTCATCGCCGGCGACTGCCACTGGAATGAGGCTGGACACCGATTGGTGGCCGACACCTGGCTCAGCCAGCGCACGAGGGCGAAATCGCTGCAGGAGATTCCCGCCGCTCGTGGACCCGGCTGATCGTTGGCGAAGCCTCCAGCCGCGTCCGACCGCCCCGGTGGATCGGCGCTCACTCCAGCCCCGGAGCGAACCCACGGCGCATCGTGTTCTCGCACAGCGCCCGAGGCACGACGAAGTGCTCGAGGTACCCCGCGCCGCCGGCCTTGCTTCCCAGGCCGCTCATGCCGAAGCCGCCGAAGGGCTGTCGACCCACCAGCGCGCCCGTGATGCCGCGGTTGAGATACAGGTTGCCCACGCGGTACTCGCGCTTGGCGCGTT
>CAZEJZ010000647.1:0-1933 GCA_964512415.1 uncultured Opitutaceae bacterium | reverse complement strand
GTCGCGTTCGGCGCAGATCTTGGCGGTTGAGGCCTTCTTCGCCTGGGCGCAAAGCGCCATTGATCGTCCGCCCGCAGGACGGCGGATGCTGGCCGCGGGTGGCTTTGATTCTGGAGCGGAGCCTGGTTCGGTCGCCGCCATCCTGATCCCACCGACCGACAAAATGTTCCAGTCGAGCGAGCGGGTGGCCAGTTCGCGTGCGGCAACCATCCTTGCTTTGGCGGCCCTGGAGTTCCAAGCACGGCACGGTCGCTTGCCGCAAGCCCTTGCCGAACTTGTGCCTGAGTTTCTCCAAGCCATTCCGCCGGATCCGGTCAATGAGGAGCCATTCGTGTATGCATTGGCAGATGCGCCGGCTGGGTTCACCATCGTGAGCCTTGGTGAAGATGGCAAGCCAAACGTCCGGCCCGGTGACGGAGACGATCGCGTGCTGGTCCCGCCCAGAAAGGACTGAGCCGCGTTCGGAACCCGTGGCCGCAGCCCGGCTCTGCCCTCTTTGCCAGCGTTCTCCCCATCAACCGACAGCCCTGTTCGCCCGCCGCCTCACACGCTGGTCACACCCCTCACCCGGCTGCGACCCCGACCGACCACCCCAGGGCCACCGCAAAGTTGATCGGCTTTGATTCGGGTAGTTGCTGATCGAGTGCCGATCTCCACACTGGTGCGAGCAGGGACGCTCGCCTTTCTGGAGGTCACGATGGCCAACTCGGTCATTCTCGCCTTGTCTGCCATCCCCGACCCGCGTGGCGACCGTGGGCGACGGCATCGGCTCATTGATGTTCTGACCATCGGCGTGCTCTCGGTCCTCTGCGGTGCCGATCACTGGACGCAGATGCAGGACTTCGGCGAGTCCCGTGAGCCGTGGCTTAGGACCTTCCTCGAGTTGCCCCACGGCATCCCCAGCGCCGACACCTTTGGCGAGGTCTTCGCCGCCATCAACCCCGACGCCTTTGAGGCCGCGTTCCAGGCCTGGACACGTGCGGTGGCCGGTGAACTGCGGGGGGTGGTCGCCATTGACGGCAAGACCATCCGTCGCAGTTTCGACGCCGCCACCGGCAAGTCGGCCGTTCACATGGTCAGTGCCTGGGCCGCCGAAAACGGCGTGGTACTCGGCCAACTCAGCGTTGAAGGCAAGTCCAACGAACTGGCCGCCATTCCCGCCTTGCTGGGCATGCTCCGGCTCAAGGGCCTCATCGTCACCATCGACGCCGGCGGATGCCAGAAGGCACTCGCCGCGCAGATCACCAAGCAGCAGGCCAGTTATGTGCTGGCCGTGAAGGACAACCAGCCAACCCTGCATGCCGACGTCAAGGAGATGTTCCAGTGGGCCGAGCGACGCGGCTTTGCCGGCCTGCGGCACGCACAGTTTCAGCAGACCAGCAAGGGTCACGGGAGGGTCGAGATCCGCGAGGTGGACACGCTCTGGGAACTCGGGCAGATCTCCACCGCGGGCGATTGGCCCGGCCTGTCTTGCATCGTCCGGTCGCGTGCCACGCGGATCATCGGCAAGCGCACGGCCACCGAAGATCGATACTTCATCTCCAGCGTTCCACAGAGGCGGGAAGGGGACATCCCCAACGCGACTCGGGCACATTGGGGGATCGAGAACGGCCTGCACTGGGTGCTGGACGTGAGCTTCGGCGAGGATTCCAGCCGCGTCCGCCAACGCCACGCCGCGGCCAATCTGTCCCGGCTCAGGCGGCTGACGATGAACATCCTCAAGTTGGCACCACCGCCCAAGACCACGAGAAAGAGCATCCCCGCCAAGCGTTTCATCGCATCACTGGACCCCGACTACCTCAACTCCGTCCTCTGGTCCATGCTGACCGAACCGAATCACACCCAAACGACTTTGCGGTAGCCCTGGGGGTGCGGGTGATGGCCGGGTGCGGGGCGGGTGGGGTGACGATGTTTCGGGGTTGGATCGGTCAGC
>CAZEJZ010000646.1:0-1935 GCA_964512415.1 uncultured Opitutaceae bacterium | reverse complement strand
CACCACCCTCCCCAAACCGACGACAACACTGCCCCGCCCCACCCCAACCGCGCCGCCCTTCAACCGGCGGCCTCAACCCAGGGCCTGCCGCCAGTCGTACCGACCGGCCGGCGCCCGAACCCGCCGCAGGCCTTCCGCCTGCGCCACCGGGCCGCTTCAGGCGGTCGCCCGGCCGTTCCTAAATCCGCCGACGCCCGTACAATCGTACGACCGTCAGTCAGTCAGTCCGACCGCAAGTCATCGAAAGCAAGTCATGAATCAGAAATACAACGTCGTGGTTCCCGAACTCGGAATCACTTTCTCCACGGGCTCCATCGCCCAGCTCGCCAACGGCGCCGTCAATGTGTGCGTCGGCGAAACCAACCTCCTCGTCACCGCCTGCGTCGCCCAGACGATGCGCCCGGGTCAGGATTTCTTCCCGCTCACCGTCGACTACCGCGAGAAGTACGCCGCCGCCGGCCGCTTCCCCGGCGGCTACTTCAAGCGCGAGGGCCGTCCTTCCGAAAAGGAAATTCTCACGTCGCGCCTCTGCGACCGTCCGTGCCGTCCGCTCTTCCCCGAGGGCTTCCTCAATGAGGTGCAGATCATCGGACAGCTGCTGTCCGCCGACCAGCTGAACGACGCCGACATCCCGATGGTCAACGGCGCCTCCGCCGCCCTCGCGATCTCCGACATCCCGTGGGCCGGCCCGATCGCCGCCGTCCGCGTCGGCCAGATCGACGGTCAGTTCGTCGCCAACCCGACGATCGAACAGATGTTCGCCAGCAACCTCGACCTGATCTACGTCGGCACCGAGAAGGACATGCTGATGATCGAGGGGTCGGCCGACCAGATCACCGAGGAGCGCTTCATCGAGGCCCTCGCGTTCGGTCACCAGTCCATCCAGCCGATCATCCGCGCCATCCGCGAGCTCGTCAGCCTCTGCGGCAAGCCGAAGGCCACGTTCGCCCTCGTCGGCGCCACCGCCGAGGCCCGCGCCATCATCGAGCGCGTCGTCCCCGCCGAGCGCCTCGCCACCGCCATCTTCGGCAAGGAAAAGGCCGCCCGCGGCGCCGCCGTCAAGGTGCTCAAGGAAGAGGCCAAGGTCGCCCTGCTCGCCGAGCTCGGCGAGGGCAAGTTCACCGATGTCGACCTCAACGTCGTCTTCGAGGACCTGCAGTACAAGGCCTACCGCAAGACCGTCCTCGAGCGCGGCGTCCGCGCCGACGGCCGCAACGCCAAGCAGGTCCGCCCGCTCGACGCCCAAGTCGGCGTGCTCCCGCGCGTCCACGGCTCCGCCATGTTCCAGCGCGGCGATACCCAGAACATCGCCATCACCACGCTCGGACCGACCAAGGAAGCGCAGGAGATGGATGGACTGACCGGCGGCGCGACGTCGAAGTCGTTCATCCTTCACTACAACTTCCCGCCGTTCTCCGTCGGTGAAACCGGCCGCTTCACCGGCCCGGGTCGCCGCGAAATCGGCCACGGCGCGCTCGCCGAGCGCTCCCTCGTGCCGATCCTCCCGCCCGAGGATGTCTTCCCCTACTCCATCCGCGTCGTCTCCGAGATCATGGCCTCCAATGGCTCGACCTCGATGGCGTCGATCTGCGGCGGCTGTCTCTCCCTCATGGACGCCGGCGTGCCGATCATCGCCCCCGTCGCCGGCATCTCCTGCGGCCTCATGACCGAGAACGCTCCGGATGGCTCGATCGCGAAGTGGACCACCATCACCGACATCCTCGGTGAGGAAGACCACTTCGGCGACATGGACTTCAAGCTCGCCGGCACGACCAAGGGCATCACGGGCTTCCAGCTCGACCTCAAGATCAACGGTCTGCCGTTCGAGATCGCCAAGACCGCGATCTTCCAGGCCCGCGACGCCCGCATCGAAATCCTCAAGACGATGCTCGGCGCCCTCAGCGCCCCGCGCAAGGACCTCTCCACCTACGCCCC
>CAZEJZ010000645.1:0-1943 GCA_964512415.1 uncultured Opitutaceae bacterium | reverse complement strand
CCGGCGTGGCGTTCGCGGCGTCAGGCAACGAGCTGTACGTCCGCCCATGGAACGAGGACGTGTCCTGATGCCGCGCGGTGTCAGCCGATACGATGAGGCGGCGCTGCAGAGGCGGCTGTGGACGCCTGCGGTCCTGCGTCCGGATGCGTGGTTCGATGCCTCCGACCTCTCAACTATTACGGCGACCACCAATGGCATCACGCAGTGGTCGGACAAGTCTGGCAACGGGCGGCACAAGACCGATGCGGGCTACGGTTGCCGCGCCGACCTGACGGTCGATCCTGATAGCGGAAACACGGTCGCCTCATTTGTGGATCAGGTTCGGTCCAACTCCACCAGAATTGACGACTATCGCGGCGACATACTGGAGATGTCCGCCGATCTTTCAATTCGGACCGCATACCTGCGTTTGCGGCGGAAGTCCAATCCACTGCTTGCTGGGTCCAATTTTATCTTTACCTCGCGAAGCTCTTTCCATTGGCACGGCCCCGGGGCATCTTCTACGTCCACGGCCATCGCAGATGGAAACGCAAGCCCAAATTGGACAAATGGTAGTAATTTCAGAAACGGGCAAGCGATTACAGTCACCGCGCAAGGCGCAGGGCCGATTGGCCAATGGTCGATATACTCGTTTTTGTGCGCCGGGGTGGTGCTGGTACAGGGGATTGGCAATGACCGCAACCTGTATCACGGCAGCGTGGGCGACTACGCCGAAATAATTCTTTACGCAACCGCGCATTCCACCCGCGAACGGCAGCTGCACGAGGGATACCTTGCATGGAAAAGTAATTCGGCGCCGGACCTGCCGGCGTCGCACCCCTTTGCCAACCGCCCGCCCCTTCTTGGAGACTGACCGGTGCCTCTCCGTGTCCGCACGCCGGCGCTTCCGGCTCCTCTGCTCAAGCGGCTCTGGATCAGGGTGTCTGGGGTCTGGGTCGCAGCCACCACGTGGATCAACGTCGCCGGCGTGTGGAAGCAGGCGACGCCGTGGCTCAGGGACGCCGGGATCTGGCGTTGACCTGTTCGGCCGTCCACCATACCCTTTGCCGGCATGAGCACCGCACCAGTCGCCGCGGAACACCTGCTTGGCATCTCGCGGCACGCCTACTACCTCGGCCTGCACCAGCTCGGACGAGACGCCTGCGAGCGCGGCGCCCGGATGGAGCTGCTTCCGGAAATGGCCGCGGCGCTGATGCGGAATCGGGTCTGGTACACCCGGACGTTCCACGAGGTTTTCCCGCGGGCAGCCGACTACCTCGCGATTGACGTCGTGCCCCACCGCCCCCACTGGGTTCCATTGAATCCGTCGGTGGCGTTCAACGGGTCCACGATGATCGCGGTCGTCCGCCAGACCAACTACCGCGTCGATGGCTGGGACTACCGAATGCTCGAGGACGGCCCGGATGGGGCTCCTCCGAGCTGGAGCCCGACGGCCCCGCTCCACAACGCGGCTTCGATCGTCGCCTTCACGCTCGGCGTCGGCGCGATCCAATACGACCTGCCCGACCCGCCGTACCGCCGCAGCGATCACCCGATCCACGGCCCCGAGGACTACAGGATCCTGCCGCTCGGCGACGGCAGATACCAGCTCTCGGGGACGGTGCTTGACGCGGCCGATGCCGGGCCGCCGCTGGCCCGGATTGGTGTCTGCCAATACGTCCCGGGCAGCTCCGAGCCGCTGACGCCGATGGTCGTTCCCCCGGAACCGTTCGAGGGGCGGAACGAAAAGAACTGGATGCCCTTGGAAGGCTGCCCGGGCCGGTTCATCTACGCCGCCTGGGAAAGCGGCCACGCCGCCACCGTCGAGCTGGACGGCGACCGATGGGTGGTCAGAGCCCACGCCAAGGCGCCACCGATCGCCCGCGACCTGCGCGGTGGCAGCCAGGCGATCCGCTGCCGCGGCCTGTGGCTCGCCGTCGTCCACGAGTGCGTCAACCTCGACA
>CAZEJZ010000644.1:0-1954 GCA_964512415.1 uncultured Opitutaceae bacterium | reverse complement strand
GCAGTATTACGACGCCACCTACGCCACGGTCAGGCGGTTCACGGAGGAGATTCCGTCCGCCTACCTCATGGCCCAGACGCGACTGGGACGCTTCACCCTGCAGGGCGGCCTGCGCTGGGAAGGAACCGAGACGACCTCGAACGAGTTCAATCCGCGGAAGCCGTCCGAGGTCATTGCCGCCGGCTACACGCTCAACGCGAGCGGCCGCGCCACGACCGTGGCCGGGCTGGACTACCAGTTCGCGTCCAAGCCGAAGGTCGATCGCAAGGGGAAGTACGACCGGCTCTTCCCCAGCGTCTCGATGAAGTACCGCTTCAGCGACCGCCTGATCGCCGACCTCGGGGCCGGGCACACGATCCGGCGCCCCGAGGTGACGCGGCTCGTCGGCCTCTACACGATCAACGAGGTCGCGGAGATCATCACCACCGCCAATCCGAATCTCCTGCCGGAGTTCGCGGACCGGGTCGCCGGTAGTCTCTCGTACTACTTTGGCGGAACCAACAACCTCACGCTCACCGCCGCCGACACGAGGATCGAGAACCTCTTCATCGACGATGAATTCACTGCGGAGGAGTTCGGCATCACCGACCCATCGCTCTCATCCTACACGGTTCGCTCCTTCAGCAACAGCGCCGACGCCGTGCGCTTCCGGAGCCTTGAGCTGGCCTATCGGCAGACCCTGCGCTTCCTGCCGGGGCCCCTGCGGGGCACGTCCGTCTTCGTGAACTACACCCGCACCTACGCCAGCAAGCGGCGCGGCGGGGTCACCCCGCACGTCATCTCGAGCGGCTTTGACTGGCGCTACCGCCGCGTCGGCATCGGGCTGAGAGGCGTCTGGTCCGACGACGCCCCCTGGACCTCGATCGAGGGGCGGTACCGGCCGGCGGTGCTGAAGCTCGACGGCAACATCGACGTTCGCATTTCGAACTGGGTCACCGCGTTTGTTCAGGTCCGAAACCTCACCAACGAGGACCACGTGATCGTCGAGGAGATCGGCGGCAACGTCCCGGTGGTCTGGCGCCGGGAGAACTATGGCGCGAATTACGTGATCGGCGTCCGCGGTCAGTTCTAGGCGGGAGGGCGGGCCGGCTTCGTGCCGCGGCGGGCATCGCGGGCGAGTTGGGTCTGAAGCTGGCGGACGAGGGCGTCGACGCGCTCGTCGCGGCTCTGCCGGGCGACGGTGATCGCGAAGAAGCGCTCCGCCAGCCCGGGGACGCGCTCGATTCGGAGTTCGTCGCCGGCCGCCAGCTCCCGCTCGACCACGATGCGCGGCACGAGGGCGAGGCCGGCGCCGGATAGCGCGAGGAGGCGGAGCAGCGCCATGTCGTCGATCTCCGCCCGGACCTCCGGCCGCACGCGGGCGCGCGCGACGAGGGTGTCGAACTCGATGCGCAGCGTGCTGCGGCGGGAGGGCAGGAAGAGCGGCAGGCCTTCCAGCCACTGGGGGAACGGGGCCCGGCGGAGGCGGAAGGGCGGGCGGCCGACGAGGAACGCGGGCATCTTGCCGAGGACGACCTGCTCGAGGCGCGCCGCCTCCGCCGCGCCGGCCGGCAGGCTGGACAGCATGACGTCAAGCTGGTGCGCCTGCAGATCCGCCAGCAGGTCATCCTGCGAGCCTTCCCGCACCGTGACGGCGTCCGCGGTGTCGCGCAGCAGGGGCCAGATGAAGTCGAACTGGAGGCTCTTGGAGAGGCTGCTCACGGCGCCGACGCGCAGCGGCCGGCGCGCCCGGCTGGAACCACGGCCAAGCCAGTCCTCCATTTCCCGGCCGACGGCAAAGATCCGGTTCGCGTACTCCAGCGCCTCCCGTCCCCCCGCGGTCAGCACCAACCCGCGGCCCTGCCGCTCGAACAGGGGCTGACCGACCGTCTGCTGGAGCGACGAGATCTGCATGCTCAACGCGGAGGGCGAGACCCGCAGCAGCGCCGCCGCCCGCGCGATGCTGCCTTCGCGG
>CAZEJZ010000643.1:0-1966 GCA_964512415.1 uncultured Opitutaceae bacterium | reverse complement strand
GGGCGAGGGCCGACCGCACGCGCGCAAGGGGCTGGAGCCCACTCGCATCACGCTGCAACGCCAGCATGAGCCCTTGGATCGCGACTTTTCCCACTTGGATTTCGCCCGTGTTCAGATCGGCGGTGCCACCCGTGCTGGTCAGCGCGGTCCAGACGAGAAACGGTTCCGGGTCGCCCTTCGCGCCCAGTTGCAGGTCCTTGAGCCGCAGGCTCACGCCCTCAAGGGCCGTGTGGGTGCGGGTCTGCGCGCGACCGGCTTTGAAGCGGGTTTCCAGCGTGAGGGATCCGGAGCGCAGGGTCAGCGGCACCGCGGACGCCACTACGGGTGAGAACGCGGACAGATTCACCTCCGTGGCCGTCAGGGTTCCCGAGACCTCCGTCAGCGTCGGGGATAACTCCGCCCGGACGTCCACCTGACCGCCTGACTCCAACTTCGCGGAGAAGCGGAACCGGGCATTCGCGTCGGTATGTCCGGTGTCGAGTCCGCGCAGTTCGGCGTCGAGTTCCGTGATGCGCAGCGCGAGCGTTTCCGGGCCGTGTGCGGAGCGGACGTGGATCGTGGCGTCGCGCAAGGCGGCGCGGTCGAGTCGGAGAGGCGGGATGGCGGGCGAGGCGTCCGGCTTCGCGGGAGCCGCCTCCTTCGCGGCGCCGAGTTGGGCCAGATTGAGCGTGCCGTCGTCGCGGCGCACGACGTGAAGCGAGATGCCGTCGAGGCTCACGTCCTGCAGGTGCGGCTTGCCGAGCAGGGTGGACCAGAGACCGAGATTTGCGGAGGCCTCCCGGATCGACAGCAGGGGGGAGCCGTCCGCCTCGGTGATCGCAACGCCCTGGAAGGCGGCGCTCAGTCGGAAGGGATTGGTGCGGACGGCGTCGATCGTCACCGGGCGCGCGACCAGACGACTCAGTTCCTCGGCGGCGCGGGGACGCAGGATCGTGGGGAGGCCGAAGAAGCCGAAGAGCACGGCGGCTCCGCCTAGCACGGCGCACGCGAGTGCGAGGACACGGGGCCAGCGTCGCCGCGGGCGACGGCGCAGTTCAGCGAGCGACCATTTCACACGTCGGTGCTACCGAACGGTGCGACGGCGGCAAGACCTCTGCGGACATTTTCGCTCACGAGAGCGTCTTCAGGCACTCCTTGAGCTGCTTCGCGTGGTCCTTCGTATCCACCTTTTCAATTACAGCCAAGACTTTGCCTTTCTTGTCGATGATGAAGGCGGCGCGGGCGGGTCCGAGGTAGGTCTTTCCGTACATGGACTTCTCCACGACGGCGTCGGCGGCGCGGGCGAACCCGTCGTCCGGGTCGCTGACCAGCGTGAACGGAATCTTCTTCTTCGCCGCGTACTTCTGGTGCGAGGCGGGCGTGTCGCGGCTGATCGCGATCACGTCGCAGCCGAGGCGGTCCAAGTCAGCGGCGGCTGCGACGAGCGAATCGATCTGCTTGTCGCAGGATCCGGTGTTGTTGCGCATGTAGACCGAAACGATGGTGCGCCGCCGCAGCAGGGAGGAGAGCGCGACGGTGCTCGTCTGGCCGTCGCGGACGACGGGCCGTTGCAGGGCAAGATCGAGGGTTTGGCCGGTGGAAATCATCCGGCACGAAACTCGCCTCGGACGAGGGGTCAACCGGCGCACCCACGTTGCGCGCGCGCGGCGTCCGCGGTCAGATGTGCTTGGAGTCGGCCGCGTCCTTGGCGGCGTAGCCGGAGTCCTGGCGCTGGTGATTGACGGCGTTCTTCTTCAGGTAGGCCTGATAGACGTCATCGGCGCTCATGCCGAGGGTTTGGGCGAGCGACACGAGGAAGTGGAAGAGGTCGACGACCTCCACGCGGGCGTTCTGCTCGTCGAATTTCTGGTACTTGGCCCACCATTTCCACGGCACGGAGTCGACCAGTTCGGCGAGTTCCTGCTGCATGGCCCGCGTGTAATTGAGGATCCACTTTGCCTTCTCCTCGTCGGTGGGCGGTGGCAGC
>CAZEJZ010000642.1:0-1968 GCA_964512415.1 uncultured Opitutaceae bacterium | reverse complement strand
GCCGGGGCGGCGGACTCGTCGCGCAGGCGCGCCTCGTCCATGGTCCGCTGGGCGGCCTCGGCGTTCTTCATCTGCTCCTCGGTCAGCTCGTCGTTGCGGGTGATCAGCGCGCGGAGCATCTTCTCGCTGCGGCGGCAGTCGCGCTCGATCTCCTTCACCTTGCGGGGCTCGGCGGTGAAGCGCGAGAGGAAGTAGACGCCGCGCTTGTTGCCCTTCACGTCGTAGGCGAGCCGGCGCTCGTCCCACTTGATCAGGCTGTGCAGCGTGGCGTCGCCCTTGGACAGCATCTCCTTGATGTGGTCCATGGCGCCGTTGAGGTCGGCCGAGGCCGACTGCGGGAAGAGGAACATGCCCTCGTACTTGCCGATGCGGGTTTCAGTGGTGGTCATTTCAGTGCTTTCGTGTGTTGGGTTTCAGGATCCGCCGACGGCGGCCTTGCGGTTGAACCGGTTCATGGCCTCCTCGAGTCCCTTCGTCGCCCACGTCTCGGCCGCCTGGGCGGCCTCGGCGAGCGACTGCTCGACCAGCGGCTTCTGGTCGGGCGTGAACTGGCCCAGCACGTAGTCCGACTGCCGGATGCGCCCGTTCGGGTCGATGCCGACCCGCACGCGCGCCCAGTAGTTGGTCCCGAGCCGGAGCCCGATGTCGGCCAGCCCGTTGTGCCCGCCGCTGCTGCCGTCCGGCTTGAGCCGCACGGTGCCGCAGGGGAACGCCAGGTCGTCGACGATCACGAGGAGGTCCTTCGACGCGTCGAGCTTGAAGAACTGCACGGCCTCCAGGACGGTCCGTCCCGAGAGGTTCATGAAGGTCATCGGCTTGAGGAGCATGCACTTCTCGCCGCCGATGTCCGCGTCCCATGCCAGCCCGCCGAAACGGCTCCGCGGCGTCGTGCCGGGCGCGAAGCGCGCGGCCAGACGGTCGACCACGAGGAAGCCCACGTTGTGGCGGGTTCCTGCGTATTCGGGTCCGGGGTTGCCGAGTCCGACGATGAGCTTCATGGCTCGCTGGGTGGGTTCGCTGTTCCTTCAGGCCGCCGCCCGCACGGTGCGGGCGACGCGCACGGTTCCGCAAGGTTGGGTCACTTCTTCTTGTCGGCCTCCGCGCCCTCTTCCTTCTTGGCGGTGAGGACCTCGGGCTCGGCCTTCGCGGCGGCCGGCGTGGCCTCGGCTGCGGCCTCCTCGGCGATGGTCTGCACGCGGCAGACGACCGCGTTCTTGTCGCTTGCGGCCGTGGAGCCGGCGGGCAGCTTCAGCTGGCCGACGGTGAGCGTCTCGCCCGTCATGTGCGAGAGGTCGATCTTGATCTCCTCGGGGATGTCGCGCACCTTGCAGGAGACCTCGATCTCCGGCATGTCGTGCGTGAGGATCGCGCCGGGCTTCTTGAGGGCCTCGGGCATGCCGATGAAGCTCAGGTGGATCTTGACGGTGACGACCTGGTCCAGGTCGACGTGCGCCAGGTCGATGTGGATCACGTTGTCGCCGAGGTACCCGAACTGCAGGTCCTTGACGAGGACGGTGTCCTTGCCGCCGTCCTCGAACTTCAGCTCGAGCACGTGGGCGCCGTGCTTGAGCGCGTAGATCGTCTCGTGCTCGGGCAGGCTGATGGCCACCGGCGCGTTGCCGGGGGTGTAGAGGTTGGCGGGCAGCTGGCCCGCCGCGCGGAGGCGCTTCGAATAGCGCGTTCCGAGCTTGTCGCGCTTCTTCGCGACCAGAACCGGGGTCTCCTTGGACATTGTCATGTCTCCTTTCAGATGGAGTGGGTTCGAAACGTGGTAGGGGCGTGAGACAACGGGAACGTCAACGCTTCACGCCGATGCCCTCGCGGAACATCGCGCTGACGCTTTGGTCGTGGTGGATGCGGTGGACGGCCTCGCCAAGGAGGCGCGCCACCGAACGAACGGTGAGCTTGTCCTCCAGCGGCTTCAGCCGGTCGCCGCCGGGGATGGTGTCGGTGATGGTGATGCGGCTG
>CAZEJZ010000641.1:0-1970 GCA_964512415.1 uncultured Opitutaceae bacterium | reverse complement strand
GGCCCCCTCGCGGGACTCTCCACTCCCGAAACCGAGTCGCTGGTCACCGCCCTCTACGCGAACGCCCCCGAAGCGGAACTGCGCTCGCGCCTTGAGCGCTTGCGCGCGGCCCGCAAAGCCACCGAGGTCAAACTCGTCGCCGCCCAGGACGAACTGCGTTCGGTGCTCAACCTGCGCCAGGAAGCCATCGCGGTGGTCCTCGGCCTGCTGCCCTAATCTCACCGCATGTCCCCCTCGCCCGCCGCCGCACCCTTGCCGGAGACGCTCTCCCGTCTCATCGAGCAGCGGCAACTGACCGCCTCGGATGCGCACCGCTTTCTCGCAGACGTGGGACCGAGCGCGGGCACCGCCGGCAACGAAGCCGCCGTGCTCCGCTGGCTGGCCGGCGAATACGGGGTCGCGTTCAATGAACTCGCAGCGATTGCGCCGGAGCGTGATCTCCTCGCCGCGTTCCCCGCCCGGTTGCTGGTGCGCGACGAGTTGCTGCCGATTCGCCGGTTGCCGGATGGCAGCGTTGAGGTGGCCACCTCCCGTCTCTTCGCCACCGCGGCCTTCGACGGGCTGCGCAGCGTGACGGGCCTCCGCCTCCGGCCCGTGCTCGCCCCGAGCGAGGCGTTGCGAAGGGAACTCAAGGAACGCCTCGGCGTCGGCGCCGACACGCTCGGGACGCTCGGCGACGAGGCCGGACTCGAGGTGGTCGAGCAGGAGGGCGGCGAGGACGCCAATCTGGACGGCGCCGCCGAGGACGCCTCGATCATCCGCTTCGTCAACCAGGTGCTCCGCGACGCGATCGAGCTGCGCGCCTCGGACATCCATCTGGAGCCGTTCGAGAACGAGCTGCGCATCCGCTACCGCATCGACGGCGTCCTCCAGGAGGTCCCGGTGCCGGCGCAGATCAAGCGCTTCCAGCCCGCGATCGTCGCCCGGGTGAAGATCCTCAGCCACCTGAACATCGCGGAGAAGCGCCTTCCCCAGGACGGACGCATCAAGGTGCGGATCGACGATGCCGAGGTCGACATCCGCGTCTCGATCATCCCCATGCTGCACGGCGAGGCCGTGGTGCTCCGCCTCCTGCGGCAGAACGCCGCGCTGCGCGGCGTGGCCGAGCTGGGACTCGGGACGCGCGAGCTGGCCGCGTTGCGTCGGGTGCTGCAGCTCCCGCACGGAATCGTGCTCGTCACGGGCCCCACCGGCAGCGGCAAGACCTCGACGCTCTACACGGCCCTGCAGGAAATCAACGACGCGGAGCGGAAGATCATCACCATTGAGGATCCCATCGAGTACCAGCTCCGCGGCATCAACCAGATCCAGGTTTCCGAGAAATCCGGCCTGACCTTCGCCCGCGGACTGCGCTCGATCCTGCGGCACGATCCCGACGTCATCCTGATCGGCGAGATCCGCGATGCCGAGACGGCCCAGATCGCGGTGCAGGCCTCGCTCACGGGCCATCTCGTCTTTTCCACCCTGCACACCAACGACGCGCCGGGCGCGATCACGCGGCTGGTCGACATGGGAATCGAGCCCTACCTCGTTGCCTCGGCCATCGAAGCGGTGCTCGCCCAGCGTCTCGTCCGCGTGCTCTGCCCCCACTGCCGGGCGGTGGACGACTCTCCGACGTGCCGCGCCCTGCGCACGCGGCTCGGCATCGACCCGGACGCCGTGGTCTACCGCGCGGTCGGTTGCCGCGAGTGCCGTCAGACCGGCTACCATGGCCGGCGGGCGATCTTCGAGTGGATGGACACGAACGCGGAGATCCGCGAACTCATCCTGCGTTCCGCCTCCGCCGACGCGCTCCGCGAGGCCGCTTCGCGCGCCGGACTGCGCACGCTCGCCGCCGACGGCCGTCGCCTCGTCGAGGCGGGCGTAACGACGCTCGACGAGGTGCTGAGTGTCACCTCCACCGGCGAAGCCGCCGACACCGGCGCCGGAGGCCCCGTCCGCTGATGCCTGACTTCGCCTACAAAGCCATC
>CAZEJZ010000640.1:0-1971 GCA_964512415.1 uncultured Opitutaceae bacterium | reverse complement strand
GCCCGTCCGCGCCACGCGTCGATACCCGATCCGCCTCGCGCGGAACATCCTTGAGGTGACGCTCGAGGTCGATGGCGCCGAGGTGCACGTCTTCAACAACCACTGGAAGTCCGGAGCGGGGGATCCCGAACTGGAAAAGGTCCGCGTGGAGAACGCCGGCGTCCTGCGCGCGCGGATCGACGAGATCCTGCGGGCCGATCCCCATGCGGACATCATCATTGGCGGCGACTTCAACTCCCAGTACAACCAGAACCGTCGCTACGCCGCCACCATGCCGGTCACCGCGCTCAACGGCGTGCTGCGGTCACAGGGCAACGAACTCGCGATCCGCGGGCCGCAGCGCGACCTGTACAACCTTTGGTTTGAGCTTCCTGAGGCGCAGCGCGGGAGCGACATCTTCCGCGACGAGTGGGGTACGCTGATGCAGATGATCGTGTCGCGGGGCCTCTACGATGCCCGGGGCGTGCAGTACGTGGACAATTCGTTCACGGTGCTCAAAGTGCCGGGCCTGAATGTGACCCCGGAAGGGCGGCCGGTCCGTTGGACCAACGCAGGTCCGGCGGGGTCGGGGTTCTCCGATCACTTCCCGATCCTTGCCCGCTTCACCACGACGGCGGAGGGCCGGACGGACCGGTGGATCGCGCTCACGCGTCCCTCGGAGAGCGACGAAAGTTCGGCCCGGCCGGTCCGCGCGCCGCGGGCGTCGCTGGACCTGAGCAAGGCGGTGCGCGCGTCGGACGTGGGTACAGCGGACCGGCTGCGCGACGGTTCCTACACCGGGAAGCCGATCGTGGTGGACGGACGGCTGGCCGCGGGCGACCGTCTGGCGGTCGAGGTTTTGGGCGAGACGTGGGAGGTCTGGGTGCCGGATCCGGCCCTCCGCGCGGCGTTGCGCCGCCGGTGGCAAGCAGGAGAGCGGATCGGCTTCGTCGGACTGCTCGGACGCTACAAGGGCCGCTGGCAGTTCGTGATCGAACAGGAGGAGTGGGTTTCTCGGTGAGCGGGCGCGGTTGACCATGGCCATCACGGTTTACACGTATCGCAGTTGCGACAGCTGCCGCCGGGCGGTGCGGTGGCTGAAGGACCAGGGGATCGACTTCGTGGAGAAGCCGATCCGCGAGGAGCCCCCCACGGCGCAGGAGTTGGCGCGGGCGCTGGCGTGGGCGGGGGGGGATGGTCGGCGCGCGTTCAATACCTCTGGCCGTGACTACCGTGCACTCGGTCTGGGGGCGCAGTTGGCGGAACGCTCGGAGACCGAGAAGATTGCACTCCTGCGGTCCAACGGGAATCTGGTGCGGCGCCCGTTTCTGGTCACCGGACGTAAGGTGATCGCGGGGTTCGATGAGGCGGCGTGGCGCGACGCACTGGGCTAGGGTCGGTCGCTTTTCCTTTTGCCGACCCGGTCGCCGTGCACAGCATGGAGTCGATGCAGCGGATCCGTCTGGTGACCTTCAACATCGCCCACGGCCGCGGGCTGATGCCGTTGCAGGGCATGACCTCGGCGCGACGGATCCGGATGAACCTTCGTCGGATCGCGCGGCTGCTGGAACGCCTGCAGCCGGACATCGTGGCCTTGCAGGAGATCGACGAGTGCTCCCGCTGGGCGGGCAACTTCGACCACCTTGATTATCTCCGGTCGTTCGTGGCTCTGCCCCATGCCATCTACGGGATCAACAACCAGCGGACCGGCCTGCTCAATCTCTCCTATGGGAACGCGTTCCTGTCCCGGCACCCCATCACGGCCTCGGAGACGGTGGTGTTTGGTCGAAGCCGGGTCGGCGAGAAAGGTTTTCTCTTCGCGGAATTCGCGGTCGGCGGCGTCCGCGTTCCCGTCGTGAACCTGCACCTGCATTACGCCTCGCGGCAGCAGCGGTTCCGCCAGATGGACCGCCTGCTCGCCTTCCTGCGTGAGCAGGAACGCGCGGCCCGCGGGCGTCCGGGCATCAGCCCGATCGTGTGTGGCGACTTCAA
>CAZEJZ010000639.1:0-1973 GCA_964512415.1 uncultured Opitutaceae bacterium | reverse complement strand
CGATGCGGATGGCTCCCTACTTCCACGCCACTCCGGCCGCGTCCATCGCGTCCTTGACCTGCTGCAGCGCGACCAGCTTGTCGCCGAGGCTGCTGAGCTGAAACACCGTCGGCAGCACTACAACCGGCGGCGAGCCGGCGCGGGTGAGGATCGAGCGAAGTACAGCGCATCGCTTTTCGTCGGTGTCGCTCCAAGCCATGTGGAACCATTTTTCAATCATGGAGGCAATTTCCTCCACGACAGCCCGCTCCTTCTCCGTCAGCCAAAGCGCTGCGGTCTGCTCGGGAGGCGAGCCGGCGCGGGCAAGGATGGCGCGGACGACGCCGTCGTAGTCTCGCCAGCCCAGCATGGGGTCGCGTGGTCGCTCACACAGCAGCGACGACAGGACGTGCCGCTCGCGGTCCGTCAGCCACCCCGCCGGCGGTGCCGCCAGCTGCGGGGCGGCGGGCGAACTGTCCAGCTTTTCTGGACGGTTGCCGTCTGGCGGCGGGGCAGCGGGGGAACTGTCCGACGATCTAAGCGCCCGGATGTCGCACGCGAGTAGTTCGATTTCCTCTGAAATCGCCTCCAGGGTTCGCGTCCATTTGAATCCTTCTTCGTTCACTGCTCGCCGCAACTTCGCCTTGAAACCACTCACTGGTAGCACTCCTGTTTGATTTCGACCCACTCGTTTCCGTGCCGCTCAACCTCCACAACGCCGACCGACCGGCAGACGGCGAGCAACATTTGCTGGATCGCCGTGTCCTCCAGTTGGGCCACTCCCGGGCCGTGATTCGCCGCCAACACCAGCCGCTCAACTCCGGCGACCACTGCCAGCGGCAGCTCGCCACCATCCTCGATCATCGCCCGTAGCGACTGCATCTCGTCTCGTATCTGCTGCGACGACACGGCACCTGGCCCCCGGAAATGAATCGCCCCGACCGCTGGCGAATAGGGGTCGCCAGTGTCGGGCCGTCGCTTCCAGCCCGGCGGGCACACACCGCTTTGCCTGCCGGCGACCGTCCGCACGCCCTTGTTCAGTGGGATGTGGTCTGCACACCACCGCTGCCCGGCATCGTCTTCCCAAGCTCCTCTGCTTCCGCAGCCGTCGTGATTGCATCGCATGGAACCACCCCCGCGTTGATCCTCTCGGCCTCGTCCTCCCACGCCCAAGCGATCCCGGCCTTGTCAAGCGCGGCGGTTGCATCGCGCACGCTCCAGGTCAGATCGTTTGGCACCGCCACCACACCGCAGCTCTCCAGCGCCGTCACGGCGACCTGCAGGTGGAACTCCTGGGTGTTCCATCCCTCGCGACGGCACAGCTCTCGCATGGCCTTCAGGCCACGCATGACGAACTCCGGGACTCGCGGACCAACAGATGCCGCCGACGACACGCCTTCGCGCAATCGCCGCAGGACACCAGCGACAAGCCGCCACTCGTCGCGGCTTCTCCCCGACCTTTCCTCCCAGGCGAGCTGATTCAGCGTCGTCGCGATCGCTTGCCGTTCCTCCACCGACAGAAAAAACCCTCTCATGCCTGCCTCCCCAGTGCTTTCCGTCCTGCCTCCACGACCTCCGCCTCAACGAACTGCGCCGCCAACGAATCGACGTCGGCATCCGTCCATGGCTCCCCTGTCCTCCGCTCTCGCTGCGACAGCTCTCGCTCTGCTCGGAGCCGGCATCGCCTTTCCCGCGACTCGCGCTCCTTCGCGTGTTCGGCGTCGGTCATCGACGCAAATCCGAAATCGGCGCGCTGGACGCGGAGCGCAGCGGAGCGCGCGCTGCGCTTCGCAGGAACGCGGGCCTTGTCGAGCCCGCGTTCCTGCGAAGCAGGTATCTTCCCAGGGGCTTCCTCTTCCTCTGGTTGACGGTCGCGTAACGGTTCCGTAACGCCACCGTAACGGTCTGGCGTTACGGGTGATCGCTTTCCGCCGCCACCGCGGCGAAATCGCCCCTGGCGCTCGGCGGCCTTCATCAGTCTTTTTGCGCCCTTG
>CAZEJZ010000638.1:0-1974 GCA_964512415.1 uncultured Opitutaceae bacterium | reverse complement strand
GCAGGTGCACGCCTTGGGCGGCGATCGAGTCGAGGTGGGGCGTCTGCAGGAACGGGTGTCCCAGAAAGCCCATCGCGTCGTAGCGATGGTCGTCGGAGAGGATGAACACGACCGACCGCGGCACGCGCGGGCCGGCGGGCGCGCTGACCGTGGACGCGAAAGCGGACGCGGTGAGGAGGCCGATGCTGATCAGGCCGAGCAGAGCGTGGGCGACCCGTCGCGCGCGGAACGTCGACCAACGGGGAAGGAACGGGGCGGGGCGCATGACGGAGAGCGAACCGTGCGGGGAGGCGCTGGAAAGAAAAAAGCGGCCGAGGGCCGTACGCGGCGCCGGCGGTCCGGGACTTTCGGCCTCGGCGGACGGTCGGACGGACCTCAATCGGTCGCAGAACCGGGTGGCTCGCGCAGGCGTCGCGCCAAGTCGCGGCGTCCGGACATCAGCCGCTCGACCGATAGCTCGTGGTCCGTGTAGCGGTAGAGGATCAGGTGGGCTTCGAACGGCGGTTGAACGCGAAACGAACGCAATCCGTGGAGCGCCGGATGTCGAAAGTGACGGAGCCGCCCCAGGCCTAGATGGGCAGCGAGTTCCTCCACGGCCCGCCACACTGCGTCGAGGTATTTCCGCGCGACCGCTTCACCCGCTTCGAGAAGATACCAACGTTACTGGTGGTCGAAATCGCTGAGGAAGTCGTTCGTGCGTCGGAGCAAACGCCTCATGCGCTGCGACGTGATCGATCCCCGCGCAGCGCCCGTTCCGCCACGGCTTCAAGATCGGCTTTGCTGAGCGATGCGTGCGGCCCTTGAACGGCCTTGAGCAACGCCGTTTCCAGTTCCGGGCTGTCCGCCTCGAGATCGAGGGCCTTTTCGTCCAGCCAGATTCGCAGCCGCGCCCGCTCATCGTGATCGAGTTGCAGGATCGCTGCTTGGACTGCGGCCAGCGTTGTCATCGGAAAAATCTATTCGGCCAGCGCGGACGGGCAACCGGAAATGCGTGTGGTCGGACACGTCGGGTGCGGCTGAATTGGGGGTTTGGGAGCCCGGTTTCGGGTGGCGACACGGTCAAGGGGCGGGAACAACGGGGGCGGGCGGCAGCCCGGGTGGTGCCTTCGGTCGCGGCGCGGAGTGGGGTTGCGTTTCCGTGGGTCGCCGCGTGGACTCGGTGCGTCGCTTCCATGCCGGTTCACGTCCGACATCTTTTCGTTTCTCCCGGCCATAACTACTTTGGCCACCATGGCCGTCCGGCGGGAACGCACGCGACCCTTTCGGTGGAGCGGGTGCGGTGCCGGGCGGGGCGCGGGATCGAGGGGGATCGCTTCTTCGACTACAAGGAAGACTACCGCGGGCAGATCACGTTCTTCGACTTTTCCGTGTGGAACGAACTTTGCGCCGCGCTCGGGGTGTCCGGCGTGAGCCCGGGGGCGGTACGGCGGAACGTGGTGGTGGAGGGAATCGACTTACCTGCGTTGATTGGCGCGCGCTTTTCCCTTGGCGGGGTCACCTTCGAAGGCACGGCGGAGTCAACGCCCTGCTACTGGATGGACCAAGCGGTGGGCCCCGGCGCCGAGGCGAGGCCGACGGGCCGCGGCGGACTGCGGGCGCGCATCCTGACCGACGGCAACTTGGCCGTCGGCCCGGCGGCGTTTGCGGTGGAAGGCGGCCAGCTCACGCTGGACGCGGTGCTCCCGGCGCAGGCGGCTCGCTGACGTGGCGGTTCGCCCCCGGATGGCGCGGCGCGTGGGTGGCGGAGGAGGCTCGGGCGCGCGGGAGGAGGCGCGGGCGGGCGACGAGGAGACGCACCCTGGCGTGGTCGCGGTGGGGTCGCGGTGGGGTCGCGGCGCCGCCGCCCCCGGCGCTCAGCTGCGGCGGCGTTGCTCGAGGAAGCCCTCCAGCTTGACGATGTCGGCCGAGAACAGCCGGATGCCCTCGGCGGTCTTCTCGGTGGCCATGGCGTCCTCGTTCAGCGCGAAGCGGAAC
>CAZEJZ010000637.1:0-1977 GCA_964512415.1 uncultured Opitutaceae bacterium | reverse complement strand
GGTGTGCACTACGGCCACGCCACCGCGCTGGACGCCGCCGGCAGAAAACTCGCGCTGTCGACCGAGCTGGTCGGCGACGAGATTGTCATCGTCGTGCCCGCCGAGTTTGTAGCCGAGGCTCAATTGCCGCTCGTTGTCGACCCCATCGTGGGGACCGTGCTTACGATCGACGCATCAGGTTTCAACAACTTCAATCCGCAGCCCGTTCATGACGCAACCACGGATACCTGGTTGCTCGCGTACGCCGACCAGTTCAGCGGGGCCGACGGCGACGTCTTCTCGATGCAGCTCAGCGCCTCAGGCGCAATCCTGAACGGAAACTACGTGGACAACAGCCCCGACTCGTGGGTGGGTCCATCGACCGCCAACCTCAACGCCAGCGACACCTGGCTTGTCGTCGCGGTCGTGTCGAACCCCGCGCCAGCCACGACGTATCAGATCAAGGGCCGCCTCGCCAACTCTTCCGGGTTGGCGTGGGGACCGGTCACGACCATCAGCGACTCAGCGTCCAACCACGTGCGCGCGGTTTGCGCAGGCGATCCCTATCCGTCTGGGCTTTCCAGCTTCCTCGTGGCTTGGGAAAGAAGAGACATCCTGACGAGCATCGTGTACCGCAATCTGCTCTCCGATGGGAGCTTCGTGCAGTCGGGCCCGGTAACACTTGATGCGAGCGCCCCCGGCCTAGAGGTTTCGGGTCCGATCGACTTGAGCCCCAGCAACAGCGGCAGCTTCTGGACGGTCACATGGATAGAAAGATGCCTATTGTGCCCCAATCTGGACTCCTTCGCTAGAACGCGTTGCATCGATTTCGCTGGAGCCAGTGTGGGCGCCATCTCCTTGCCTCTTGGGGGGAGCACTGCTCCGATCTCGACCTTTAACGTACTCGTCTCTCCACCCCGTTCGATCTCCGACAACCGCGTGTTGGCAGCACGCGTCGTAAGTTCTTCCGTCACCCCTCCCATCGTCAATGAGATCGTCATGCGTTTGCAGCGCCTTGGCAGCGCGCCTCCGCCCACGGTGTTCTTGCGAGACTTGGAGCCCCGAGTCGGCAACCCCCTCGCGGTCACGAGCCTTGATGTGGACGGGGATCGTTTCCTCCTGACCTACAGCAGTGACTCGCCCAACTCGCCTCACGTGGTCGCTTTCGGAATCGTCGACGACCAACTGGTCCTTGCTGAACCGTCGAAAAATCTTGGCTCACTGACCTCCGGCTTGGACCGGACGGCGAGAATTGCTTCGCGTTATTCTTCGGGTGGCGCGCCCGGACGCAGCCTTTGCGCATGGGAGAATCGCGCGACCTCTTCGAGTCAGGGCGACATCCTGGGCGTTTTCTACGAACCCCAGCAAGGCGGCGCGTGGACGACATTCTGTGCTGGCGATGGCAGCGGCGTTGCTTGCCCCTGCAGCAACGACGGTGCCCCCGGCCGCGGTTGCGGTAATTCCTTCAGCCCGTTCGGAGCCGTGCTCAATGGACTCGGCGTCGCTTCCACCACGAGCGATTCCTTCGTGTTGTCTCTCACCAGCGCGCCGATCGGCGTCACGGCCATGTTCCTGCAGGGGACCACTGCCTTGGGCGGCGGCGCCGGTGTCGTCTTCGGCGATGGCGTGAGTTGCGTGTCGGGATCGACCATCCGCCTCGGCGTCAAGACCACGACGAGCGGCGGTTCGACGGGTGGGGGTGCCTTCTTCCCGAGCGGCGTGGATCCCAGCATCACGTTGCGCGGCGCCATCCCCTTGAGCGGCGCGGTGCGCCTCTATCAGGTGTTGTTCCGGGACGAGACCTCCTTCTGCACGCCTTCGACCATCAATCTGAGCAACGCACTGCGGGTGACCTGGTTGCCCTGAGGCGAGTCTCACCCTGGGCGAGCACGGCTCGTAAACGGGACGGGCCGCAGTGGGTGCGCCTGCTCCGGTACAGTATGCCCCGATGAGCTCCTCTCCCCCCCGCATGCCGAGGCAGATCCCGTTCATCATCGC
>CAZEJZ010000636.1:0-1978 GCA_964512415.1 uncultured Opitutaceae bacterium | reverse complement strand
AAGATGAACCGCACGGCCGCCGACGTCGTGCGCTTCCTCATGCAGCAGGGCGAGATGGTCACGGCCACGCAGTCGCTGTCCGACGACATGATCGAGTTGTTCGCCGCCGAGATCGGGGCCGAGATCCGTCTGGTCGATCCGGGCGAGGAGCAGGAGGTCGAACTCCAGAAGCTCCTGATGATCGAGGAGGACGTCGACGACGACACCTACGAGTCGTGGCCGCATCGACCGCCCGTCATCACCGTCATGGGTCACGTCGACCACGGCAAGACCAAGCTGCTCGACCAGATCCGCAACGCCAACGTGGTCGCTGGTGAGGCGGGTGGCATCACCCAGCACATCGGCGCCTATCAGGTGAGCAAGGACGGTCGGACGATCACCTTCCTCGACACCCCTGGTCACGAGGCGTTCACCGCCATGCGCGCCCGCGGCGCCGAGGCCACCGACATCGTCATCCTCGTGGTGGCCGCCGACGACGGGGTCATGCCCCAGACGATCGAGGCGTTGAACCACGCCAAGGCCGCCGATGTCCCCATCATCGTGGCCGTCAACAAGATCGACCGGGAGAACGCCGATCCGAACCGGGTGATGCAGCAGCTGTCCGAGCACGGACTCGTGCCCGAGGCGTGGGGCGGCGAGACCGTCATGTGTCAGGTCTCGGCCCTGCAGAACCTCGGTATCGACGAACTGCTGGAGAACGTCCTGCTGCTGGCCGAGCTCGAGGATCTGCGGGCCACCTCCGACGGTCGGGCGCGCGGCGTCGTGCTCGAGTCCAACCTCGACATCGGTCGCGGCCCGGTGGCCACGGTCCTCGTGCAGCACGGCACCCTGCGTGTAGGGAGATGGCGCGGTGTGCTGCCAGTTTCTCGGGTAGGCGCAGGCGCCCATGATGAGGCAGGCAAGCAGGCTGCTGGAGCGGAGCAGGGTCGTCACATGAGAGCGGCGCGGAGCGTTCATAAAATCATGAATTTTAGGGGGTATCATTCTCCCGCCAACTGCTGATTCATGAACTCGGGCCGCATCATTTCTGATGCTGCTGAGAACCTATGGTCTTTTGAGTCCGGTATTGCCAGCATGCCAACCATCGGGCAGTCCGGAATTTTTGCCGTTCATGGGTTCTTGGTCTCGATGCCGTGTTTGGCGAGGTAGGCACGGCATTGCTCCTCACCCATGTATTTGCCGAGCAGGCGGCTGTCCACCTCGGTGAAATCGACCATGATGAGGCCGTCCAGCACATCGGAGAAGTCCTTGTCCACATTGAAGCTCAAGATCGTGGCGTTGAGCTTCAGGTAATGCTTCAGCAGCACGGGGATGCCCTTGCCATCTGTCTCCACGCTGGAGACGAGCGCTGAGCAGTCATCCACGTTCTGCAGGTTGGCGGAGATGAACTCGCGCATCAGCTTGCGGCCGCGGATGTAGCGAAACGGATTCCGCGGTTTCACAAAACTGGCGAGCTGAGGGTGCAGCTTGTTGTCCTGCAGAAAGGCCACGATGATTTTGCGAGAGAGGCTGTTGTAATCACGGCTGATGCTCACCGGGCCGAAAAGCTTGGTGTATTGAGGATTCCGCGCCACCCAGTGGGCGATGCCTTTCCACAGCAGGGGCAGGGAGGCGAGATTCCGCTGGTAGGCCTTCACGATGAAACTACGGCCCATCTCCACGGCATTGCCCAAGTGCGCGAGGAAGGGTTTTTCAAAACGGAATAGCGTGCTGGTGTAGAGGCCCTTCGGGCCATACTCGCGCAGGATGATGTCCGCGCGGCCCAGCCGGTAGGCACCGGCGATCTGCTCCTTCTCCTCGTCCCAGAGAACGAGGTGCTCGTAATGGCGGTCAAAGCGGTCGAGATCCACGGCCTCCCCGGTGCCCTCGCCCACCTCGCGGAAGGTCACCTCGCGCAGGCGGCCGATCTCCTGCAGCACACAGGGGATCTCGTGCGAGTGGGCTTGGTAGACGGAAAGGCTGCCCTGGCCCACCAGCT
>CAZEJZ010000635.1:0-1978 GCA_964512415.1 uncultured Opitutaceae bacterium | reverse complement strand
GATCACGTCACCATCGGCGGTGCGGCGGGGGTGCACCAGTTTTGCCGGATCGGTGCCTATGCGATGATCAGTGCCTTCGCGAAGGTGGTGCAGGATGTCGTTCCCTTCATGATCGCGGACGGCCAGCCGGCCGTCATCCGCTCGATCAACAAGGTCGGCCTCGAGCGCCGCGGTTTCTCCGCCGAGCAGATCGAGCGGGTCAAGCAACTCCACCGGGTGCTCTTCCGGGAGGGGCTCAATCGCTCGCAGGCGCTGGAAAAGCTCGGGGGCGCGGAGCACGCGGCGACCGCCGAGTACCGTCGTGTCCTCGACTTCGCGGCGGCGAGCGAGCGCGGACTGGCTCCCGGTTCGACAGGTTGAGCCGGAATCGCCGGCGGGAGTCTCAGGTCTTCCGCTTGTAGACCAGAGCAGGATCGAAAAGCGGCTTCGCGGTCGTCTCCAAGCTGAAGTCGCCTTGATGTGCGGCGGCGTCCACGTCCCGGAGCTTCCGATAGAAGCAGCTCTTGAAGCCGTTGTGGCAGGACGCATTCGCGGGCCCTTCCTGCGTCACGGCGAGGAGAATCACGTCCTGATCGCAGTCGGTGCGCAGGTCCTGCACGCGCTGTACATTTCCGGACTCCTCGCCCTTGATCCAGAGTTTGTTCCGCGAGCGGCTCCAGTAGGTGGCCTTGCGGGTCCGGAGGGTGTGCTCGAGGGATTCCGCGTTCATGAACGCGAACATCAGGACCTCACCCGTGGCGGCATCCTGGGTGATGCACGGGATGAGTCCGTCGGCGCCGAACTTCGGCTGGAACGTGCTCCCGAGCTCGATCTCGGGCGTGGTGGTGCGGGCGGGAAACGGCATGGCGGAGGAGGTCGGGGCGGAAAGTGAATCAGGAGGTGCTGGAAAGACGCTCGGCCAGCGCGCGCAGGTAGTCGTAGGTGTAGAGTCCGGTCTGATGTCCGTCGCTGAACGCGAAGCGGAGCGCGTAGTTGCCGACCCGGTCCCATGCCTGCACGGACACGCCTTCGAAGTTGCGGGGACCATTGCCCCCGTACTGGCGACCGAAAATGTCCCGCTCGCCCTGCGTCTCCGCGCTCGGTGAGGCGGCGCGGAGGCGGTCGGCGGGGAAGAACGTCTCGGCGCCGTCGCTCCAGCGGATTGCGACCTCCTGGCCGATGATCTGGACGTCGACGGGAGTGTGCATGGTGCCCGAAAGAAAACGACAGCGCCGCCCAGCTGCCGAGGAAAATCGCGACCGCGGGGCGTCCCGGATCAGCGTTGCCTTCGGCGCGCTTCCCGCGTGCGCTCGGGCTCGCCCTTCGGGGCGGGTGCATGTTGACCAACCGCTTCTATTCCGACTTCGACCAGGCGACGTGGGAGTCGCCGCGCCGTCCCGATTACCGGTCGCTGTTCCAGATCGACCGCGACCGCATCATTCACGCGCATGCGTTCCGGAAGCTGCAGTCGAAGACCCAGGTCTTTCTTTCGGGGGAGTACGACTTCTACCGGACCCGGCTCACGCACTCGATGGAGGTGGCGCAGATCGGACGGTCGATCTGCCACTTCCTGCTTGCCCGCGGGGACCCGCTGGCGCCGGATTTCTTCGTCGACCCGGAACTGGTGGAGGCGATCTGCCTCGCGCATGACCTTGGGCATCCTCCCTTCGGTCATTCCGGTGAGCGCACGCTGCAGGAACTCATGCTGCCGTGGGGTGGTTTCGAGGGGAACGCGCAGACCCTGCATCTCCTCACGGAGACCCTCTACCAGAACGAGGAGGGAACCCGCGGCATGCAGCCGACGCGGGCGCTGATGGACGGCGTGCTGAAGTACAAGAAGTTGCTCCGTGAATACGTCGTGCCGCCGAGCAACCACTTTCTCTACGACTCCCAGGAGCCGCAGCGCGGATTCGTCTTCGACGGCGCGGCGATCCCGGATGCGCTGCGGGAGGGGGAGGGCCTGAATCTGTTCAAGAGCGTCGAGTGCCAGATCATGGAC
>CAZEJZ010000634.1:0-1993 GCA_964512415.1 uncultured Opitutaceae bacterium | reverse complement strand
CGGAAGGCGAACTCCGACGGCGGGACGGCGGCGAGGAGGAAGGGCTCCGAGGCAAGGATCAGCAGCGCTCCGCTCAACACCGCGAGGACCGCGGTCGTGAGGGATTGGCCCGTCGAGCCAAACGGTTCCCGGAAGACGAGGCCCGCCGCGCCCCTCAGGAGGAGGAAGGCCGCGAGCAGAAAGCCGGTCCAGCGGAACGCGACCGCCGCCGCGGGATAGAGCAGAGCGAACTCCGCACCCCAGCCGAAGGAAGAGTCCCGCGACCGATTCACCGGCACCTGGCGCTCGACCAGCACGTCGAGCGCACCCTGCCCCGCGCGCAACGCCAGGCCCACGTCCCCGAGCCCGGCCCGACCATACACCAGCAGGTAAGCGGCCACGTGATTCGCCGAGCCCGCCATCAGGGTCGCGCTGTAGATCAGCGCGAAGTCGTCCGGCGCCACCCGAGCCAGGTGGGCGTACTCGCGCAGCGACCCCAGTCCATTTGTCCGGCGCAGCAGTTCGGTCAGGGCGACCCAGTCCAGCCGCGCCCCCAGCGACACGAGGTCGAGGTACACCGCCTCGAGGTCGCCCAGATCGTTGCGCGCGACCGCGCGCTCCGCCAGCCCGCGCAGCTGACGCTGCAGCGCGGGCGACAGGTGCTCGCCCTGATAGAGGAGCGCCGTCATGAGGATCACCGCATCCAGCGGTTGTCCGCCGGCCTCGCGGGCCGGCGTGAACGAGGCGGCGAGCGTGACGTCGGCAGTGCGCAGCAGCGCCTGCACCCCGGCGGAGCGGGAGTTGGCGAGGTAGAGACGGACCGCCTGCCGCGCCTTCTCCGGGAGCAGGACGTTGAAGACCGGTGCCCCCTTCGTCGGATCGGACAGCGAAGCGACCGGCAGCAAAGGCTCGAGCATCGGGTCCCATCCGCCCCACGGCACGTGCGCCGGGTTGCGCGCGGCGGCGGCGGCGACCGCCTCGGACAGTTCGGCGGCCCGGGGGACCGAGAGAGCGCGTGCGGCCGACAGCAGGAGCGTCGCCGGACCAAGCTTCTCGCGCTCCAGCAACTCCTCGCCGCGCTCGATCAGCGACGGCGTGCCGCGGCCCGCGGCGCCGAGCAGCGACTGCGGGATCGCCCCGATGTTCACCGGCAGGAGCGCGGCCGCCGCCAGCAGCGACCCGCCGACGAGCAGCAGGGCCAGCGAGCGCTGGGTCAGGCTCAGGCGTTGGCGGGAGCGGTCCATCGAGGGCAACAATTGATTTGCGAGCGGCGCAACCTGAAGCAAGGTGACTCCTCCATCGACCGATGCCACTCCGAATTGTTCACTACAACAGCCCGATTTTGCGCAAAAAGGGGCGCAGGGTGACCGCCTTCGACGCGGCGCTGGGCGGCCTCGTGAACGAGATGGTGGCGACCATGCACGCGGCCGAGGGCATCGGGCTGGCCGCGCAGCAGATCGGCCTCGACCTGCAGGTGTGCGTGATGGACCTCCGGCCCACCGACCGAGACTTCGCGTGGTCGCTCGACGGCTCGGCGACCCCGCTGGAGCTGATCATGCCGATGGCTCTGATCAATCCCGAGGTGACGGCCCTCCCCTCCCCACGCGAACCGTACAACGAAGGTTGCCTCTCATTTCCGGAGATCCGCGGCGACGTGGTGCGGCCCACCGAGATCTTGGTCCGGTTTCAGGACGTGCATGGGACCGCCCACGAGTTGAAGTGCTCGGGACTCTTCGCCCGCTGCGTGCAGCATGAAGTCGATCACCTGAACGGCACGCTCTTCATCGACCGGATGGACAAGAAAGTGCGCGCCGGAATCGAGACCGCGGTCCGCGACCTCGGACAGCGCACGCGCGAGACCGGTGCCGAGGTGGCGTGATCATCCTCGCCTCTCAACCTCTCCCTTACCCATGAGCCAGAAAGCGGACGGCATGAACTACGCGCCCCAGGGCAAACCCAGCCCGGTGGTGCAGGCCGGCGAATTCGTCTTCGCCGCGGCGCAGCTCGATCACGG
>CAZEJZ010000633.1:0-2001 GCA_964512415.1 uncultured Opitutaceae bacterium | reverse complement strand
CCACCCCCGCCTCTTCCCCTCCCCGACGGGCACTCTCCTCCTCTCTATGTCCCCAACGACGCCCCCGCTTCCCCTCCTGACCCGGCGCGCGGCCCTCCACCGCGGTCTCACCGGACTGCTCGCCGCCGCGGCCGCCCCGACATTTTTCCCGGGCCGGCTCTGGGGCCAGGCCGCTCCATCGAACCGCATCCATCTGGGCATCATCGGCAACGGCTTGATCGCCAATTCCCACGTGGGCGCCCTGCTCGGGCGGGACGACTGCCGCATCATCGCTCTCAGCGACGTGTGGCAGACCGCCGCAACGCGCATGCAGGACCGGATCGCCAAGGTGTACGGCGCCGGCGGCGCGCCCGCGATCCATCGGCGCTTCGAGGATCTGCTGGCCCGGCCCGACATCGATGCAGTGTTCGTCTGCACGCCCGATCACTGGCACGCGCCGGTCGCCAAGGCCGCGCTGCTCGCCGGCAAGGACGTGTACTGCGAGAAGCCGCTCACGCTCACGGTCCGCGAGGGCCGCGTGCTCGTCGACACCGCGCGGAGCTGTGGTCGAATCCTGCAGACCGGTACGCAGCAGCGCTCGAATGCGGCCTTCCGCAAGGCCGCGACCATGATCCGGCACGGCTGGCTCGGCGACCTCCTCGGCATCCGTGCCGTACTCGGTGAGTTCCCGCTGCCGAAGGCGCTGCCGGAGATGCCCATCCCGGCGGATCTCGACTACGACCGCTGGCTCGGCCCCACCCCGTGGCGGCCGTACCATCCCGATCGCATTGCCGGCAATTACGGCGGCGGCTGGCGCGTGTACAACGAGTACGGCGGCCGCAAGAACGGCGACTGGGGCGCGCATCACTTCGACATCATCCAGTGGGCGCTCGGCATGGATACGTCGGGTCCCGTGGAATTCATTCCCAAGGGATGGAACGGCACGCCGTGGCAGACCCACCGCTACGCCAACGGGGTCGCCGTCGAGCGGGTCGATCAAGTGCCTTTCGGCATGATCGAGTTCCGCGGTACCCGCGGAAAGCTCTGGGTCGGTCGCAACGATGTGCTGCAGTCCGACCCCGCCGACCTCGCCACCCGCGTCGTGCCCCCAGATCAGGCCCATCTCTACGCGAGCGACGACCACCACACGGACTTCTTCCGCAGCATCCGTTCGCGGCAGCGTCCAATCTGCGACGTGGAGGTCGGGCATCGCACCGCGACCGCCTGCCACTTGAACAACATCGCCGAATGGGTCCGACGGCCCGTGCGCTGGGATCCGGCCAAGGAGGAAATCATCGGCGATCCGGTCGCCAGCCGCTTCCTCGATCGGCCGCGTCGCGCACCCTACGCCACCTTCTGAGCGTCGCCTGTTCCCTTTCGAGTCGCCCGCTCTCACCCCGTTCCGCGTTCATCGTCCCATGACGTCTTTCCCTTTCCCCCTGCGCCACTCGGCCCGCTTCGCCTGCTTCCTGATTGCCCTCCCGCTCGCCGCCCAGACGGCGTCTCCCGGCACCAAGGCAGGGCCACCGCCCCGACCCGCCGATGCCAAGGCCCTCGGCATCGCCTCCCGCGCCGATTACCAGGACGACCCGAAGATCTTCGAGAAGTTTGATCTCGAGGTCGCAGCCGTCGGCAGCGACCCGGCCCTCCTTCTCGATCTTGAACAGAAGCTGACCGATCTCCTCACGGCGCCCACCACCACCGCCGCCGCGCGGCAGGCGATCGCGGAACGACTCAGCCGGGTGATCGCCAAGGAGCCATCGGGGCGTTCGCCGGCGCTGCGTCTGCTCGGGCCGTGGCTCTCCGATCCCGCCCGCCAGGAACTCGCCCGCCTCGCCTTGGAACCGGTCCCCGGCGAAAACGTCGACAGCGCCTACCTGCGCGCCCTCCGGCGCGCCGAGGGTCCCGCCAGGCTCGCGTTGGTGCAGTCCGTCGGAGCCCGCCGCATCGCCAAGGCGGCCCCCACCCTCGCGGCCCTGCTCCGAGACCCGGATCGCGCGGTCGCCGACGGCGCCGCCGCCT
>CAZEJZ010000632.1:0-2016 GCA_964512415.1 uncultured Opitutaceae bacterium | reverse complement strand
TAGGCGGCGATCCGCGTCGTGATCTCCGGGTCGCCAAAGTCCTCGCGCTTGATCTCGTTGAGATGCGCCAGGTCATCGAGCAGTCCGCGCCGCACCTCCGGGCTCATGCCCGGCGGATTCGACAAGTAAAGCACCGGGTCGCCGCTGCCGCGGAAGGCCGCCCCTTGGTACTTGCTCGGAAGAAACCCGCTGCCCCAGTAGAAATCGTAGAAAATCTGGCCGCAGCTCGCCTCCTTGTCGCGCGAGGTCATGACGACAAACGACGGTAGGTCCTCGTTCTCGCTCCCGAGGCCATAGCTCAGCCATGCACCCATCGACGGCCGACCCGCCATCTCAGAACCGGTCAGGAAGTACGTGATGCCCGGAGCGTGGTTGACCGACTCGGTGTGCATCGACTTGACGAAGCACAACTCGTCCGCGACCTCGGCCGTCCGCGGCAGAAAATCCGAGACCCACGCGCCCGATTGACCGTGCTGCGCAAACTGCGTGATCTCCCCCAGCACCGGCCGGAGCGTCTGATCGCCGGTCATGGTCGAGAATCGCTTCCCGCCGACCACCGCGTCCGGAATCTGGCGCCCGTGCCACTGCTTCAGCGCGGGCTTGTAGTCGAACAGGTCAACATGGGAAGGCGCCCCGTTCTGGAAGAGGTAGATGACCCGCTTCGCCTTCGGCGCGAAGTGCGGCAGGTCGGGAAGACCGGGTACGCCGCGCCGCGCCGGCGCGGCGGACAGCAAACCCTCGCGGCTCAGGAGCGACGAGAGGGCAGCCGTGCCGAGGCCCAGAGCCGAGCGGCCGAAGAACTGGCGACGGGTAAAGAGGGCGTGCCCTTCAGTCAGTGGATCCATGGAATCATTCCTTGCAGAGGGTTTCGTCGAGATTGAGGACGAGCGCGCACAGCGCGGTCCACGCCGCATGTTCAACGGGATCGAGGTCGGCCGGCCGCGGAGCTTCGCCGCTGCTGGCGAGCAGTCGCGCGGCGGCGGGATCCGCCCCGTACTGCGAACGCAGGGTCGCCATCCGGGCACCGAGGATGCGTAACTCGTCCGCACGCGCGGAGCGCGCCAGCGTCAGCCGGTAAATCCGGTCGATCCGCGACGCATCATCCCGCGCCGCTTCCTCCAGAACGCGCTGCGCGAGGACGCGTGCGGCCTCGACGAACGCGGGATCGTTCAGCGTGACCAGCGCGTGCATCGGGGTGTTGGTACGAGCGACCTTGACGGTGCAGACCTGCCGCGCTCCGGAATCGAAGAACGACGTCGGACCGACGATGCGTCGCCAGAATACGTAGAGACTTCTCCGGTACAGATCTTCGCCCTTGCTCTGGACGTACTTCTTCGTCCCGAACGTCGCCTCCTCCCAGATGCCGGCCGGCTGGTAGGGCAACACGCCGGGGCCGCCCGATCGGTCGACAAGCAATCCCGCCGCCGCCAGCGCTTGGTCCCGCAGCATCCACGACGGCAACCGGTGGCGGGACCCCCGGGCCAGCAGGCGGTTGTCGGGATCTTTCTCCAACAGGCTCGGCGGCACGCGGGAAGACTGGCGGTACACGGAACTCGTCACGATCAAGCGATGCAGCGCCTTGGTGTCCCAGCCCAAGCGGACGTACTCGGTGGACAGCCAGTCGAGCAACTCGGGATGCGAGGGCGGCTCGCTCTGCACGCCGAAGTCCTCGGCGGTCTTGACGAAGCCGACGCCGAAAAAGGCCTGCCAAGCACGATTTACCGCCGTGCGTGCCCCGAGCGGGTTCGCCGGCGAGACAAGCCAGCGGGCCAGGTCGAGTCGGTTCATCCGGGCCACCGGCGCGCCCGGCGCACGAAACACCTCCGGGATCGCTCCCTCGACCCGCGTCGTGGTCCTCGCCTCATAGTTGCCTCGCGTGAGCACGACCGTCTCACGACGGGTCGCCAGCTCGTCCATGACCATCACGCGGGTCACTTGCCGCAGCGAGTCGTCACGTTCGCGCGCCGCCTTCAGCAGCCGCTCCAGCGCGGCGACGTACGCGGCGTCGCCGCCACT
>CAZEJZ010000631.1:0-2016 GCA_964512415.1 uncultured Opitutaceae bacterium | reverse complement strand
AACGCAAAAGGCTCAGGCGTTGACCCGGGAGCACCGATGGATTTTCTCTCGGAGAAGCGAGGCGCGTCCCCATAGCTCAAGTGGATAGAGCAGTCGTTTCCTAAACGACTGATCCGTGTTCGAGTCACGGTGGGGGCACCAGCCTTCGCCACGGCCCTTTCAGTAGGGTCCGCGTCGGCGACCCTTTCGGCCGGAAGCGCGTCGGGGAACTGGCCGCCAGGCGGTGCGTCCGAGGGGCGATGACAGACCACGCACAACTGAGAGCCTGCCTGACTTGCGACAGCTCGAGAGCGCGCGCGTCCCGAAGCCCGTGTTTGGGCGAGTCTCTGGAACGCGGGCGCGAAGCAGCACGGCGGCCCGAGAGCGCGTTACGGCGGCGTCCATTCCCTGCCCGCACCCATCGATCTCGTCCGGCGCAAATCATCGTTGCCCTCGCTTCACGGGCAAAGACGGGTTCCACTCCGCCACGTCAATCGTCGTCCTCACTTCGACCGCCATGACCTCCCGTTCGCGTCTGCCGATCTCCTTTGGCGCTTCATTCCGCTGCGCACCCACCACCACAACCGCGCGCGGTCGATTGATCGGGCTCTTCGTTGTGCTGGCCCTTACCCTCTCCGCCAGCGCCGCGCCCATGCCGTCCGGTGGGTGGCGAGCCGGGGTGGCGCGCGCGAAGATCACGCCTCCCGCCGGGGTGTGGATGACCGGCTACGGGTCGCGCGATCGCCCGGCCGAGGGCACCGGGCAGGATCTCTGGGCGAAGGTGCTCGCGGTCGCCGATCCGTCGGGTCGGCGCGCGGTGCTCGTCACGCTCGATCTCTGCGGCATCCCCCGCGAGTTTTCCGACGCGGTCGCCAGCGCCGTCAGTGACTCGCACGGCCTGCCGCGGAGCGCGGTGATGGTAAACGTCTCCCACACGCATTGCTCGCCGTTCCTCCGCGGCTACCTCAACGGCCTTCGCGTGCTGCCGCCGGAGGCTGTAGCCCGCTCCGACGACTACGCGGTCACGCTGCGCACCGCGGTCACGCGGGCCGTGCGGGCCGCGCTCGATGCGCTGCAACCCGCCGCGCTGGCCTGGGGCGAGGACGAGGCCCACTTCGGTTTCAATCGCCGCGAAAACCCCGAGAAGGACGTGGTGGCGCTCCGGGCGGCCGGCCAGTTGAAGGGTCCGGTCGATCCACGCGTGCCCGTGCTGGTGGTGCGCACGGCCTCCGGCGAACTCGCCGCGCTGCTCGTATCGTACGCGTGCCACAACACGACGCTGTCGTACTTTCAGTGGCACGGCGATTACGCCGGCTCGGCGCAGCTTGAACTTGAGCGGCGTCATCCGGGCGCGACGGTGCTCTTCGCGAGCGGCTGCGGTGGTGACATCAATCCCGGCCCAAGACGCCAGGTCGCGCTGGCGGAACAGTACGGGCGCGACCTCGCCGACGCCGCGGACCGCGCGCTGGCGCGGCCGCTGCAACGCATCGAGGGCCGCCTCGGCACGGCGTTCGCCGACCTGCCGCTGCGCTTCGCGCGCATCCCGACCGCGGCGGAATTGGAGGCCGCCCGCGCCAGCGGCGAACCAGCGCGCGTCGCGTGGGCCGCCGCCGTCAGCCACGACCTCGCCGCCAACGGCGAATCGATCCTCGACTACACCTACCCCGTGCAAGCCTGGCGGCTCGGTGGCCTCGCCTGGCTCGCGCTCGGCGGGGAGGTGGTGGTCGACTACGCGCTGCGCTTCCGCGCCGAGGAGGGCCGCGCGCTCTGGGTCTTCGGCTACTCCAACGACGTCATGGCCTACATCCCCAGCGAACGGGTGCTCCGCGAAGGCCGCTACGAGGGCGAGACGTCGATGCTGCCGTACGGTCGCCCTTCACCCTGGGCCCCGGGCATCGAGGAAAAGGTGGTGCAGGCCGCGCGGGCGACGCTGCGCGCGGCGGAGCGGGCCGCAGCGCAGTGACGCAGGGTGGCCGCCCGAATCGCCGCGCGCTTGCGCGCCGGCGCACGCCGGGCCGGTGGCGGCGCCGCCGCCGC
>CAZEJZ010000630.1:0-2016 GCA_964512415.1 uncultured Opitutaceae bacterium | reverse complement strand
CTCGCCTCCCGCCCCCGTGAGCGCGCCGCCGCCGCTGGCTCCGCCGTCCGCGCCGACGCCGTCCCGCCCGGTCGCGACGCCTCCGCTGCCGCTCGCCACCGCGCGTCCGGCCGGCTCCAGCCCGGTCCCGCTGGCTTCGCCCGCCACTCCGGCCGTGCCGGTGGCGACGTTCTCCCAGCAGGGCGACATCAAGATCATTCACATGAAGCCCCCGGTGCTCGTGCGCGACTTCGCCACGGCCCTCGGACTCAAGCCGTTCAAGCTCATCTCCGAATTGATGGAGATGGGGATCTTCGCGTCGATGACGCAGAGTCTCGACGAGCAGGTCGCCATCCGGGTGGCCGAGAAGCATGGCTTCGTGCTCGAGGTGAAGCACCGCGGTGACGTCGCCTCCCAGCACGCCGCGAAGGAAAAGGAGAAGGCGAAGCAGCAGAAGCCGACCGTCGACGACACCGCCAACCTCGCGCCGCGGCCGCCCGTGGTGTGCATCCTTGGCCACGTCGACCACGGCAAGACGTCCCTGCTCGACGCCATTCGCAAGGCCAACGTCGCCGCCGGCGAGGCCGGCGGCATCACGCAGCACATCGGCGCCTACCAGGTCGAGCACTCCGGCCGCCGGATCACGTTCCTCGATACGCCGGGTCACGCCGCGTTCTCCAAGATGCGCGCCCGCGGCGCCAACGTCACCGACGTCGCGATCCTCGTGGTCGCCGCCGACGACGGTTTCATGCCGCAGACTGACGAGGCGCTCAAGCATGCGCAGAACGCGAAGGTCGCGCTCATGGTCGCCGTCAACAAGATGGACGTGAAGGGCGCCAACCTCGACCGCGTGAAGTCGCAGATGCAGGAACGCGGGATCGCCCCCGAGGACTGGGGTGGTGAGACCATCACCGTCCCGGTCTCCGCGATCAAGGGCAACGGCATCCCGGAACTGCTCGATTACATTCTCCTCCAAGCGGACGTGCTTGAGCTCAAGGCCAACCCGAAGGGTGAGGCATCGGGCATCATCATCGAGTCGCAGATCGACGTCGGCCGCGGTCCGCTCGCGACCGTGATCGTGCAGCGCGGCACGCTGCGCGTCGGCGATTCCCTGATCTGCGGCGCCCACTGGGCCAAGATCCGCGCGATGTTCGACGATCAGGGCAACACGCTGAAGGAGGCTCCTCCCTCCACGCCGGTGCGGATCATCGGCTGGTCGGGCGCTCCCGAAAGCGGCACGCAGTTCCGCGCGGTCAAGAATCCCCGCGAGGCCGAGAAGCTCGCCGAGGAGGTCGAGCAGCAGCAGCGCAAGCAGGCTTCGACCATCGCTGCGCAGCCGAAAAACGTCTCCGTCGAGCAGCTCTTCGCCGACATCGCCGCCACGCAGGCCAAGACGCTCAAGGTCATCATCAAGACCGACGTGTTCGGCTCCTCCGAGGCCGTCCGCACCGTGCTTGAGGCGATCAAGAGCAACAAGGTCTCGCTCGAGATCGTCTCCACGGACGTCGGCTTGGTCACGAAGAACGACGTGCTCATGGCCAGCGCCGCCGGCGCGGTCGTGATCGGTTTCAACACGAAGCTCGAGAACGGCGTGACCCCGCTCGCCAAGCACCATGGGGTGCGGGTCGAGACCTACGGAATCATCTACGAACTCGCCGACAAGGTGCGCGAGATGATGGCCGACCTGCTCGATCCCGACATCAAGGAGGTCCGCACCGGCGCCGCCGAGGTGCGCGCGACGTTCCCGCTCGCCAAGGGCTTCGTCGCCGGCTGCCTCGTCACCGAGGGCAAGATCACCCGCAACTCGCGCGCCCGTCTCCGTCGCAAGAAGGAGATCGTGTTCGAGGGCAAGGTCGACACGCTCAAGCGCTTCAAGGACGACGCCAACGAGGTCCGCGCTGGTCTCGAGTGCGGCATCAAGCTCGGCGACTTCAACGGCTACGAGATCGGCGACGGCATCCAGGTCCTCGAGGTCCAGAAGGTCCGCGCCTCCCTCTAATCCGCGCCGCGGCCGCGTCCACCGCCGCCCCGGGCCCG
>CAZEJZ010000629.1:0-2029 GCA_964512415.1 uncultured Opitutaceae bacterium | reverse complement strand
GGTGACGGGAAACTGCGGTGGCTCCGCGCTGAACATTGCCGAGTTCTTCAAGGAACTCGAAGCCGCCCGGCCGTCGCTGAATCTCGCCACGCTGATCGGCCACAACACCGTACGAGCGCAGGTGATGGGTGGGAGTTTCGCGCGGCCGCCGACCGCCGCGGAGCTTGATCAGATGCGTGCGCTGGTCGCCGCTGGCATGCGCGATGGCGCGGTCGGGCTCAGCACGGGGCTGATCTACCTGCCCGGTACGTTCGCTCGCACGGACGAGATCGTGGCTCTGGCGAAGGTTGCAGCCGAGTCCGGCGGGCTCTACGCGAGCCACATGCGCTACGAGAACGCCCGCATCCTCGAGGCGATCGAGGAGGCGATGACGATCGGGCGCGAGGCCGCGACCCCGGTCCAGATTTCCCACCTCAAGCTCTCCACGCCGGCGGCCTGGGGAATGACCAAGCCGGTGATTGACCGACTCGCCCGCGCCCGCGCGGAGGGAATCCAAGTCGCCTACGACCAATACCTCTACACCGCGTCCAGCACCTCCATTGGAACCACCATTCCCGACACCGCTCGCGAAGGCGGGCGGGAGCGGCTGCGCGAACGGCTCGACGACCCGGTGGAGCGGGAGCGCATCCGCACCGAGATGAAGGCGATCCTCAAGCGCGGTCAGCGGACCGACTTCACCTACGCCGTGATCGCGAATTTCGCCGCCGATCCTTCGCTGAACGGCCTCAGCATTCCGGAGGCGGCGCGGAAGCTGTCTGGCTCCGACTCGCTGGAGGCTCAGCTCGACGCGATTCTTCAGATCGAGCTCCGGGGCGGGGCCTCCGCGGTCTTTCATGGCATGAGCGAGCCCAACCTCCGCGAATTTCTCGCGCTGCCGCTCACGATGATCGCTTCCGACGCCGGCGCGCGACGCTTCGGCGAAGGCGTCCCCCACCCGCGCGGCTACGGCAACAACGTCCGCTTCCTCACCCACTACGTCCGCGATGAGCGGCTCATGAGCGTGGAGGAGGCGGTGCGACGCATGACGGATTTGCCGGCGAGACAGTTTCCCCTTGGCCAGCGCGGGCTGATCCGAGCGGGACTCATCGCCGATCTGGTCGCCTTCGATCTCAGTCGCTTGTCGACCCAGTCAACCTTCCGCGATCCGCATCATTACGCCGAAGGCATGGACCACGTCATCATCGGCGGCCAGTTCGTGATCCGCGACGGCATCCTCACGGGACTTCGACCCGGACGGACCGTGCGTCGCGAGGCCCGGGCGCTGCCGTCGCCCTGACGCCACGTCGGTCGAATCCGCAGCGGCACCGCGGCCCAGTTCGACTCGGGCGGCGAATCAGCGACCCAGCACGCCCCTTCGGCACAACTCGACCGCTTCGGCTCCACCATCGTCTAGCACGTAGTGGCCGACGTCGGCGAGGTGCGTGACCGTCGCTTCCGGCAGAATCTCGCGCCAGCGCGCCAAGAACGCGTCGTGAAAACAGAAGTCGCGACCGCCCCAGACCACGCTGACTGGGTGGGAGCGCAGTGACGGGAGCCCCTGCTCAACGGCGCGGAGCGTCGCGTAACTCACGTGATCGGGCGCCAAGGGAATGTCCTTCACAAAGGCGTTCACCGCGACGCGGTGGACCCAGGAGTCGTAGGGATAGAGATACCCCCGGCGCTCCTCCGCGGAGAGCCGCCGACGGTGCATGGCCATGCGCACGGCGGGCCCCGCGAAGGCGTTCAGGCCGCGCACCAGCGCGGTGCCCGGAAAACGAGTCCGGCAAAGCGCAATGCTCGGGGGGATCAGTTGCGACCGGAAAGCGGCCGTGTTCAGCAGCACGATCCGCCCGATGCGGTTCGGATTGCGGACTGCGAGGCCACAGCCGATGGCCCCACCCCAGTCATGGAGCACGAGGTGAATCCGTGTCAGTTGGAGGGCGTCGGCCAGAGCCTCGATGTCCGCGATGCGCCCGGCCAAGGTGTAATCGTAAGACTCGGGCTTTTCGGACAGGCCCATGCCGACGTGATCGGGCGCGATGCAGCGGAT
>CAZEJZ010000628.1:0-2036 GCA_964512415.1 uncultured Opitutaceae bacterium | reverse complement strand
CCCGAACTTGTTGTCCGCGCCGCCGGTGGCGATGGGTTTATCGTGCAGGGCGACGTGGCGGTGGCGGCCGACCGCGACCGCTTGGTGGCGGAGACGCTCGCCCACTTTGGGCGCATCGACCTGCTGGTGAACAACGCGGGCGTCGGCCCGAAGGTGCGGGCGGACCTGCTCGACTCCGGCGAGGAGAGTTTCGACCGCCTGTTCGGGATCAATCTCAAGGGACCGTTCTTCCTCACCCAGCAGGTGGCGCGTCGGATGGTGGAGCAGGCACCCGACGCGCGGGGCTTCCGCGGGCGCATCGTCAACATCACATCCATCTCCGCGTACACGGCGTCGATCAACCGTGGCGACTACTGCATGGTGAAGGCGGGACTTTCGATGATGACCAAGCTGTTCGCGGAGCGGCTGGCCCCGCACGGGATCAACGTCAACGAGGTCCGCCCGGGGGTCATCGCGACCGATCTCACGTCCGGCGTGAAGGCCAAGTACGACAAGCTCATCATTCAGGACGAGCGGGGCATCACGCCGATCCGCCGCTGGGGCACGCCCGAGGACGTGGCCCTGGCCGTCCGCGCGCTCGCTGAGGACCGCTTCCCGTTCTCGACGGGTGCGGCGTTCGACGTCGACGGCGGATTCGGTTTCTTCCGGCTGTAGGGTCGCGAGGCCAGCGTCGCCTCGCCGACCCTCCCGGGCAGGGCGAGGTTGGTCCCCCGCGTTGCCGACTGCGTCGGCGTCCGGGGTCGGCGGGATGATCGACCGCGAGGCGGGCGGGCGAGCGCTCAGCTCAAGGCGAGGGTGAAGCGGAATGGCGTGAAACCGGTCAGATACACGCTCTGCCCATCCCACTTCCCGAGCGCTCCGCGCAGTTGCGTCCACGTGTGCTCGGTGCGGCCCGGGCCGAAGGAGATGACGTCGTTGCCCAGACGGTAGCGTCCGCTCCCGGAGCGCAGCAGGTACGCCTCGGCCAGACCCTTCACCGGCTCGACGCCCTCGAGGGTCCCGCCGCGGCGGAACGCGAGTTCGATCGCGACCGGGACATGATCGGTGCCCTCGATCCGGAACTGCAGTTCGAGGCGATCGGGGTGCTCGATGAGGTCCACCGCCGACTCGAGGGACTGGACGTTGCTCTGGGTGCGGCTCGCGCGGTGGTCCTGACGGAGCAGGCCGTTGTTCTCCATCCCGCCGTAGCTCCGCAGCTCCGCGATCTTCTCTGGCGTGAGTGGCTGGAAGTAGGGTCCCCGCAGGGACTGGGTCAGGCGGAAACGACCCTCGACCTCCTCGATCCGCTCCGACTGGAACTGGCCTTTGCCGAAGAACGCGGTGGAGAGGCGCACCGCCTCCAGCGCCGCCGATCCGCGGCGGAGCGAGAAGAAGGTGGTCGAGCCGGCGAGCAGGGTTGCGCTCACTGCCTCGCGCCGGATCCGGGCCAGCTGCGAGTGCGTGAAATGCTTGCGGTAGTTGGACGGCAGGGTCGCGGCGGCGGGCGGCCGACGGCGCAGGATCGGTTCCGTCAGGAACGACGGCAGCTCGCGCACCACGGCGGCGGGCGACTCGGCCTCGATCTGGGCGACCACGCTCGCGAACTGCCCGTTGCCGTCCCGGATCGCCATCTCGCGGTACGCCGCGTAATAGCGCACCAAGGTCCCGCGTTGCTGGCGGTCCTGCCGGCGCGAGCCTTCGGTGACGACCTCGCCGTCCGGGTGCAGGTAGTAGAGCGTCATGTCGAGGTTGCGGCGCACCGGCTCGCGCAGGTCCGGGCGGTCCAGGCGGTGGGCGAGGGTGAGGAAGGCGCGGTTGACCACCGCCGAGTAGATCGTGGTGCTGCGCTCCGTGTACTGGCCGTCCGGATCGAGGTCGATGCCCTCGGCCAGCCATTGCGCGATGCGGGCCGGGTAGCGCGGGTCGGGGAAGAGGTGATGGAGGTTTGCGAGGGCGGCGCAGACGACCCAGCGGTGGTTCGGGGTGTGAACGCCGCCGGTGGCCAGCGCGTCGCCCACGTGGCGGAGGAAGCGTTCGAGGCGCGCGAGGATCGGGGC
>CAZEJZ010000627.1:0-2039 GCA_964512415.1 uncultured Opitutaceae bacterium | reverse complement strand
GGAGATCTTGACCGAGAGGTTGAGCCGCGGGAGCACCCGGCCACCGGGTCCGCGATCGCTCGAAGCCGGGGCGGGCTCCACCGCGAGCGCCGCTGCAACCGCATCGATGACCTCGAGATTGCGCGTCAGGAAATGGTCCGCCTCGGCCTCGCTGACGACGGCCTCACCGAGAAGGTCGATCGTGGTCGCCAGGCCACGCGCGGCGTTGGCCCGGACCCGTTCGACGAGTTCGGCGGGGGTCTCGCCCGCGACGAATTCCCGCGCGAGCGACACGATGTTCGCCTTCACCGGCGCGGCCACGAGGGACGGGGCGAAGGACGACGCCGCGAGCCCCGCCTTGAGTGCCGGATGCAGCGCGACGGCTTGGTCACCGAGGTACTCCTGCAGGTGGCGCACGATCTCGGCGTGCGTCTTGAGGGACGGCAGGACGTCGACGAAACGGAACAGCTGCGTCTTGAAGGCAGGGTCGGCCAGCGACCACTCCATGATCTTCGCAAACGCGCCCTTCTTCGAGAAGAGCGACGGCGGCGGGCAGGCTTCCATCGCGGCGAACAGCAAGGAGCCGATCGTCCGGATCCGCGCCTCTAGCACGGGATCAGGCGCCGCAAAGGACGATGCGTGGGGGTTCAAGTCTTGCATGGAGAACCTTCGTCGCGGACCTCCGGCCGGCGCAACGGGGCGGAACCGCGCTGCGGTCGCATGTGGCTCAAAGTTATTGCCGCCATTCCGCGGACTGATACCCGCCTCGCCCAGCCGCCGAACCCTTGCGAGAGGCCGGGGCGAACCGGCGAGGAGTTGCGCCGCGGACCGTTCCGATCTCCTTTAAGGATTGGCCATGAAGACCCTTGGGCTCATCGGCGGCATCGGTTGGGAATCCACCGCGCTGTACTACCGCCTCATCAACGAGGAGGTGCGCAACCGCTTTGGCAGCCTGCACTCGGCCCCGATGATTGTGAACAGCCTGGAATTCCAGACCTTGGACGCACAGGTGAAGGCCAACCGCTGGAATGACGCGGCCGCATCGCTGGCCGCCGCGGCACGGACCCTTGAGCGGGCGGGCGCCGAGGCGCTGCTGCTCTGCTCGAACCAGATGCACTATGTTTTCGAGGCGGTTGAGGGGGCCGTCGCGGTTCCCGTGCTGCACATCGGCGACGCGGTGCTCGCGGAGGCGCGCGCCGCGCGCATGAATCGGATCGGACTGATCGGCACCCAGTTCACGCTGGAGCACGACTTCCTGCTCGAGCGCGCCGCAGCCGGTGGGAGCGGGCGGCGGCTCCCCGTGAACGTGCTGCTCCCGGACCCCGCCGATTTCGCCGCGCTGGATCACATCATTTACGGTGAACTCTGCCGCGGCCTCGTGCGCGAAGAGTCGCGCGCCGTCGTCCTCCGTGTCGCCCGGAGCCTGCGCGCCCACGGTGCCCAAGGGATCGTCCTCGCCTCCTCGGAACTCGCGCTCCTGCTGCGGGCGGACGATTTCGCCCTGCCCCTGCTCGACAGCACCGAGTTGCACGCGCTCGCAGCGGTGCGCTGGGCGCTGGAGACCCACCCCAGGCCCACCCGGACGGCGCGCCCGGATCCCGTTCCCGCTCCGTCGCGCTTCAAGTCACGCCTCCGCTGATGTCCTCGTGTCCCTTCCACTCGCTCGCCGATGCCCCCGTCTCCGCCGCCAAGGCGGCGGTCGATCCGGAGGCCGAGCTGGCCTTCCTTGACGAAGCACACCGCGGGAAAGTATCCGCGGAACGGCGGGAGACCATCGAGGTCGCGCTCGCCGCCGGGCGCCCCGCTCCCCTCACCTCCGCGGAACTCACGTGGGCCGGGCGCATCGCGTGGCGCAATCATTCCCGCTGCATCGGTCGCCTGCACTGGCGCAGCCTCGTCGTGCGCGACTGCCGGACCCTTTCCTCGCCCGAAGACATGGCCGAGAGCCTCCGCGAGCACTTGCGACTCGTGCAGGACGGCGACGCCGTGAAATCCATCCTCACCGTGTTCGCCCCCCCGGCGCAGCGCGGCGGTCCCGCACCACGCATCTGGAACCCGCA
>CAZEJZ010000626.1:0-2044 GCA_964512415.1 uncultured Opitutaceae bacterium | reverse complement strand
CATTCGTGACCGTCGGCGCTCACCTCGCCGTCGGCGTAAACGTTGTCCAGCAGCACGAACTCGCGCGCGAGCGCGTGAGCATTGGGAGTCACGGCCTCGG
This sequence comes from uncultured Opitutaceae bacterium, assembly GCA_964512415.1. Classification (GTDB taxonomy): domain Bacteria; phylum Verrucomicrobiota; class Verrucomicrobiia; order Opitutales; family Opitutaceae; genus UBA6669. The sequence goes on along the minus strand of CAZEJZ010000626.1, from coordinate 1,944 downwards.
GGAACAGGCACAGGTGGGGATCGCCGCGCCCTTTCCCCAAGTCACCGAGGATCTGGTCGTAGGTCCGGTTCTCGCGGATGATGTAGATGACGTGGCGAATCGGTGAGGCATCACCGATCCGGGCGGGAATCGGGCTGTGCGTGGGACGCTCCCCCCTCGGAGCGTCGGTCTCCGCCAGCGGGGAGCACGCCTTCGCGGTGCGGGACCACGCGCCGAACTGCGCTTCCCGGTCTTTCCCGGTGGGCAGGTCGATGAGCGAGAGGGTGCCCTTGAACAGCCCGGCGATGTACTCATCGAGATTGCGCGGCGACGGCGTGTACGGCCGCGGGCCGCGCGGGTTGGGGGCGGAGGTGGCCCCCTTGCCGTTGACGACGAGGAGGGTGCGGCCGTCGGGCGTCACGCGCACGCTGGTGGGGAACCAGCCGACGGGGATGAAGCCGAGGGAGCGGGCGCGGCCGCGTTCCTCGACGTCGAAGACGGCGATGTTGTTGTTGTTGGCGTTGGCGACGAAGAGCACTTCGCCGTCCGGGGACAGGGCGAGTGAGTTGGGCATCGAGCCGGGAGGGGCGCCGGGGTACAGCGAGGCGGACAAGCGCTCCAGCGGGCGTCCGGTGTCGACATCGATGACGCTGACGGTGTTGTCGTTTGCCTCAGCGACGAAGAGTCGGCCGTCGCGCGAGAGGACCATCTCGTTCGGGTGGGGCCCCACCGGCCAGCGGGCCAAGTCCGCACCGGTGCGGGCGTCAAGGACGAGCACGGCGGACTGGGACCAGAGGCTGACGTAGAGGCGGTCGCGGTCATCGTCGCGGACGCAGGCGTAGGGGAAGGGAGCCTCGCTGGCGGCATCACCCAGCACGCGGCCCTCCTCGGGCGAAGTCTTGCGGGAGGTCGGAGCGGCGGCGAACGTGCGCTCCCACGTCGGGGCGCCCTGGTGGAGCGCGACGCGCGTCACGCGCTGTCCCCACAACTCGCAGACGAAGAGGGATCGCCCATCCCGCGCCGGGGTGATTCCGGCTGGAACGCCTCGCTCCTCCGCCGGCCGGATGCGTACCTCGTGTCGCGCGGAGAGGTAGCCGTCCGCGAAGGCGAACGCGTGAACCACCTCCGCCCCCGCGCCGCTGACAAAGAGGACGGAGCCGTCGGCGCTCCACGAGAGGCCGTAGAAGGACTCGCTGATCGCGGCCTGGGAGACGGCACGACGCGTGCGAAGATCGATCATGCGCACCTCGTGCGGACCCCAGCCGCAATGCAGGACCGCCGCATAGCGGCCGTCGGGGTGCACCGCGAGATTGAGCGGGAAATCCCCGAGCGGTGTTTCGCGTCCCGCCGGCTTGAGCGACCATTGGTTCGGCAGCAGGATCGATCCGTCAGGCTGCCAGCCGGGCAGTTGTGATGCTGCGGCCCCGCGCGAGACACCGCAGACTGCGCCCAGCCCGATGACGGCGCTGAGCAGGAGAGACGAAGATGCTCGGAGGAGACGGGGCGGGCTCACGGCGTAGCGTGGCCTGCTTCATGGTCCGGAGCCAAGTACGAACGCCAGCCAGCGTACCGTGGCCAGCGCGAACGGCCGACGTGCGCCGCAGCGGCAGTCCAGTCGGTCGATTCGCCCCCTGACCGGTGCCCCGTTCAGCGCGTCAAGCGCACCTCAGGCGTGGCGCTCCAATCAACCGGCGGAAGCGGACGGAATCCGGGCGCGAGGATCGTGAACGGACCAGAGGGCTCGCCGGACACCTTTCGCACCACGATGGCGTCGTTGCTCGCGGTCACCGAGAGGATCAAGCCCTTGATGCGGATCCGGTCGATGGTCAGGGACGGGAAGGCGGCGGGCAGCTTGGGGTCGATGACGCAGCCTTTGGCGGTCGGGGCGAACCCGAGGAATCCGCGCAGCATGATCTGCGGGACGAGCAGGGACTCGAAGAATTCGCGGTCGAGGCCCAGTCCTCC
>CAZEJZ010000625.1:0-2049 GCA_964512415.1 uncultured Opitutaceae bacterium | reverse complement strand
GAGGGTCTCCGCGCAGCGCTTGCCTTCGTCGTAGCAGGACCGCTTGCCGATCGGGTTGACGTTGCCCCAGTAGGTCTCGGGCTGCGGGTGGACGTGGGGATCGCCGTACACCTCACTCGTGCTCGCTTGAAACACCCGGGCCTTCACGCGCTTGGCCAGTCCCAGGCAGTTGATCGCGCCCATCACGGACGTCTTCGTCGTCTTGATCGGGTTGAATTGGTAGTGCGGCGGGGAGGCCGGGCAGGCGAAATTGTAGATCTGGTCGACCTCGAACTTGAACGGGTCGATCACGTCATGGCGCACCCACTCGAAGTTGGGATGCCCGCGGAGGTGTGCGATGTTCGCCTTCCGGCCGGTGAAGAAGTTATCGAGGCAGATGACCTCGTGGCCCTCGTCCAACAGGCGGTCGCACAGGTGCGAGCCGAGGAAACCCGCTCCTCCGGTGATCAGGATGCGCATGCGGACTCCATCGTTGCCGGAAGGTCGCCGTCTTGGCCAGCAAAACGCACCGCGCGCCCTGCCGCCGCCTGCACCCCTAGCGCGCGGCCTCGCCAGCCTCGTAACGCTCGATCCAGCCTCGGCTCCACGTCGCGAAGTCGCCCGCCTCAAGGTGCGCCCGCGCCTGCGCCATGAGGTCGAGGAAAAAGTGGAGGTTATGGATCGAGAGCAGCGTGCCTGCCAGCATCTCGCCGGCGAGCTGGAGGTGCCGCAGGTACGCCCTCGAAAAACCGGCCGTGTAGTTGTCGAGCCCCTCAACCAGCGGTCGCGGGTCCGTCCGGAACCGCTCATTGCGGACGTTCATCGGGCCATCCGGGGTGAAGGCGAGGCCGTTGCGCGCCACGCGGGTGGGCATCACGCAATCGAACATGTCCACCCCGAGGGCAATCATCTTGAGCAACTGCGGCGGCGTGCCCAGCCCCATCGCATAACGCGGACGGTCGGCGGGGAGAAAGGGCGTGGTCGCACCGACCTGCTTGAGCATCTCGGGCTCCGGCTCGCCGACGCTCACCCCACCGACCGCGTATCCGGGGAAGTTGAGCGCCACCAGCGATTCCGCGGCCTCGCGCCGCAGGTCGTCGAAGGTCGATCCCTGCACGATGGGAAACACGTGATGCCCCGCCGCAAGGAAACCACTCTCCTCCGCCTCCCGCAGACACTGTTCGGCCCAGCGCCGGCTGCGCGCCACCGCCCGCGCGCAAGCATCGCGCTCGCAGGGCCAGGGCGGGCACTCGTCCAGCACCATGGCGATGTCGCTGCCGAGATTGCGCTGGATCGTCATCACCTCCCGCGGCCCGAGAAACAACCGCGACCCATCCAGATGAGACTGGAACGCCACGCCGTCCTCCCGCACGTCGCGCAGCTTCGCGAGCGAGAAGACCTGGAAACCTCCGCTGTCGGTCAGGATCGGTCCATCCCACCCCATGAAGCGATGCAAGCCGCCGAGTTCACGGATCAGCTCGCTGCCCGGCCGGAGATTGAGGTGGTAGGTGTTCCCGAGAATGATCTGCGCGCCGATCTCCCGCAGCTGACGCGGGGTCACGGCCTTCACGGTGCCCTGCGTGCCCACGGGCATGAAGATCGGTGTCTCAATCACGCCGTGACGCGTCCGCAGGCGTCCGCGCCGGGCCGCCGTGGTGCGATCAGTGAGCAGGAGGTCGAAGTGCGGGGACATGCGGACGGTCGGGAACCCTACCCGCACGCTTGACCCCCCTGTCAATCCACCGGTTTACTGTTTCCGTGCTGCTGGTCATCGATAACTTCGATTCCTTCACCTACAATCTCGTCCAGTACTTCGGTCAACTGGGGGTGGCGCAGCGCGTCTTCCGCAACAACGAGATCACTCCCGAGCAGGCGATCGCCCTGAATCCCGACCGGGTGCTGATCTCCCCCGGCCCGTGCTCACCGGCCGAAGCCGGCGTCTCCCTCGACATCATCCGCGCCTTCGCCGGCCGCAAGCCGCTCTTCGGGGTTTGCCTTGGACACCAGTCCATCGGCCACGCCTACGGGGGTAAGGTCGTGCGCGCCGACCGCCTGATGCACGGCAAGACG
>CAZEJZ010000624.1:0-2050 GCA_964512415.1 uncultured Opitutaceae bacterium | reverse complement strand
TCCTTGAACTCCGAGGGATAAACCTCGCCCAAGCCCTTGAAGCGGGTGATCTCCGCGGCCTGCCCGAGTCGGTGCAGGGCGGACTGCTTCTCCGCCTCGGAGTAGCAGTAGAGCGTCTCCTTCTTGTTCCGCACCCGGAAGAGCGGCGTCTCGAGGATGAAGAGGTGCCCCTGAGTGATCAGCTCGGGGAAGAACTGGAGGAAGAACGACAGCAGGAGCAGGCGGATGTGCATGCCGTCAACGTCCGCGTCGGTCGCGATCACCACCCGGTTGTAGCGCAGGTGATCGAGGCTTTCCTCGATGTTGAGAGCGCTCTGGAGCAGGTGAAATTCCTCGTTCTCGTAGATGACCTTCTTGGTCAGGCCGAAGGTGTTCAGCGGTTTGCCCTTCAGCGCGAAGACCGCCTGGGTCTGCACGTCGCGGCAGGCGGTGAGCGAGCCGGCGGCGCTGTCGCCCTCGACGATGAACAGCGTGCTTTCCTCGGCGCGCTTGTCCTTCGAATCGAGGTGCACGCGGCAGTCGCGCAGCTTGCGGTTGTGCAGTGAGGCCTTCTTGGCGCGCTCGCGGGCGAGGTTGCGGATGCCGGAAAGTTCCTTCCGCTCGCGTTCGCTGTCCTCGATCTTCCGCTTCAACGCCTCGGCGGCCTCCGGGTTCCGGTGCAGCCAGTTGTCGAGTTGCTGCTGGAGAAAGTTCCCGATAAACTGGCGGATCGAGGGCCCCTTCGGTCCGATGTCGTTCGAGCCGAGCTTGGTCTTCGTCTGCGACTCGAACACCGGCTCGATCACGCGCACGCTCACCGCGGCGACGATCGACTGCCGGATGTCCGCCGCGTCGTAGTCCCGCTTGAAGAAGTTGCGCACCGTCTGGACCAAGCCCTCGCGGAACGCGGCGAGGTGCGTGCCACCCATGGTGGTGTGCTGGCCGTTGACGAACGAGTAGTACTCCTCGCCGTAATGCGCGCCGTGCGTCATCGCGACCTCAATGTCGTCGGCCTCGATGTGGACGATCGGATACAGCGTCTCGCCGGTGAGCTTGCGCACGAGCAGGTCCTTCAGGCCGTTTTCCGAGCGGAAGGGCTTGCCGTTGAACGTGAGAGTGAGCCCGCGGTTGAGGAACGCGTAGTTCCACAGCATCTCCTCGATGAACTCCGGGCGGAACTTGAAGTCCTTGCCGAAGAGCGCCTCGTCCGGCGTGAATTCGACGATCGTGCCGTTGCGCTCCTCGGTGCGCCCCACCTTGTGGTCCTTCTTCAACCGGCCCTGCTGGAATTCAACGATCTTCGTTTCCCCTTCGCGCACGGCCTGCGCGCGATACGAGCTCGAAAGCGCGTTGACCGCCTTCTGGCCGACGCCGTTCAGGCCGACCGCCTTCTGGAACGTCTCGCTGTCGTACTTGGCGCCCGTGTTGATGATCGAAACGCAGTCGATGAGCTTCCCGAGCGGGATGCCGCGCCCGTAGTCTCGCACGCGCAGGGTGCGGTCCTGGAGATCGATCTCGATCTTCTTGCCGAAGCCCATCGTGAACTCGTCGATCGAGTTATCGATGGTCTCCTTGAGCAGGACGTAGATGCCGTCCTCCGCGTGCGTTCCGCTGCCGAGGCGGCCGATGTACATGCCGGGGCGCAGGCGGATGTGCTCCAGCGGGGAAAGGGTCTTGATGCTCGCTTCGGTATACGCGTTGGCCATGGAGACGATCGATCGGGTGGGCGTTACCCTTTGGTCAGCCGCGTCGGGCGCAAGCCGCATTTTTTACCGATTCCGCCAAGCGCCGACCGGTGGCAAGAGGGGCCAAGAGCGCGAGAAAACCCGGTTGACACCCCGTTCGGGCCGGGTTTTGGTGACCGTTCCTTTTCCATGAGCACCACCGAACCGACCCAGCGCAGCCTCACCCCCCCGGAGATTCCGTTCACGACTCCGCAGGCGATGGTCCGCTACATCACCGACACGGGCAAGATCCTCCCGCGCAAGTACACTGGCCTCTCAGCCAAGCACCAGCGCGCGGTCACCCGCACGATCAAGCACTCGCGCAACAATCTGCTCGCGCAGTAAGC
>CAZEJZ010000623.1:0-2051 GCA_964512415.1 uncultured Opitutaceae bacterium | reverse complement strand
CCATGGCCGCGGCTGGTAGTTCACGCCCTCCGCAGACCTGCCCTCCGCGTGGCGCGTCGACGGCGAGGTGGACGTGACGGCGAGCGATGCCTTCGCGGACGGATTGATCGAGGTACAGGACCTCGGTTCCCAGTGGATCGTGGAGCAGTTGCCGCTCTCCGCGGGCGAACGCTGGCTGGATGCGTGCGCCGGAGCCGGGGGGAAGAGTCTCTCGCTCGCCCGCCGTCTCGGCGCGGCGGGACGGGTCTTCGCCCACGACATCCGACCCGAGGCGCTGCTCGAATTGGAGGCCCGGGCCCGGCGGGCCGGCCTGCGCACGATTACGATCACGCCCAGTCCGGCCCGCTTCGCAACGGGAGGCCTCGATGGGGTCCTCATCGACGCGCCCTGCAGCGGGACCGGGACCTGGCGCCGCGCCCCCCACCTCAAGTGGAGCACCACGCCAGAGGAAATCGCCGCCCACGCCCGCCGGCAGACGGACCTCCTTGAACGCTACCACTCGCTGGTCCGACCCGGTGGACTCCTCGTGTACGCGACGTGCTCGCTCGCCCGCACGGAGAACGAGGCGGTGATCGAGGGATTCCGGTCTCGTCATCCCGACTTTCACCCACCTTCCGAACCGCTCCGGGTCCTGCCACGCGCCCTCCCCGCCGCCGGGGGACACACGCTGCTGCCTTCGCTTTACGATACTGACGGATTCTACGCCGCCGTCCTGCGCCGAGCGTGATCGTCGCGCGCGTTTTTCATTGCCGCCCCGGAGACGCAGCCAACCATCGACCCGACCGTGGTTCCCGACGCCGATTACCGCATCAAGCTTCCCGCCTTCGAGGGCCCCCTCGATCTGCTGCTCTTCCTGATCCGGAAGAGCGAACTCGACATCTACGACATCCCGATCGAGGCCGTGACGCGCCAGTACATCGACGTGCTGCACTCGATGCAGCAACTCGATCTCGAGATCGCGGGCGAATTCTTCGTCATGGCCGCCTCCCTGATGGAGATCAAGAGCCGGATGCTGCTCCCAAAGGGCCATGCCGCCGTGGCGGACGACGCCGACGACGACGCCATGGACCCGCGCTGGGAACTCGTCCACCAACTCCTGCAGTACAAGAAGTTCAAGGAGGCCGCCGGCGGTCTCGCCGCCCTCGCCCAGTTCGAGCAGGACAAGCTGCCGCGCCGAATCATCGAGCAGTCCGTCTCCGAGCATGACCGCCCGCTGAAGCCGGTCGACCGGATCGAGCTTTGGAACGCCTTCAACATCGTCCTCCGTCGCCTCGCCGAGAAACTCATCGTCGGCGAGATCCGCGACGAGCAGGTGACGGTCGCGGACCAGATGGAATCCCTGCTCCAGCGGCTCCAGACCACGAAGTCCTTCGTGTTCTCCGATCTGTTCCCGACCCGCACGACGCTGCGGGTCCTGGTGGCGACCTTCCTGGCTGTCCTCGAGCTGACCCGCCTGCGCAAGCTCGCGATCCGTCAGGACGAGGCGTTCAGCGACATCCTGTGCACGGCGGTGGAAGAGATACCCCCGGTCCAGACAGCGCCGGTGAGCGACGCCGCCGCCGCGGCGGAAAACCCGCTTGAAACCGCGACGGAAGGAAGCACGGTGTTGGCGTGAGCAAGAAGCCCGCCAAGAAGCAACCCGCCGCCGCGAAGCCCCCGGCTGGCAAGGCCGCATTGCTCGGCCTCGGGCTGGACGGTGACGACGGGCACAAGCGCATCACCCAAGGGGAGCAGTTCCACCTCGTCGGCGGTTCCGAGGAAACGCACGGCCGCATGACCGAAACCGTCATCAAGACCTTCGAGGAGTTGAAGCGACGCGACCGCCATCTGGAGACCGTCGATCCCCGCGAGCTCGCCGAGATCCTGCACAAGTCCACGCCTCGCTAATTCCTCCGCCCCGCTATCATGTCCGCCAATACCATCGAACTCAACGCCGCCAACTTCCAAGCGGCCATCACGTCCTCCACCCCGGTTCTGGTCGACTTCTGGGCCCCGTGGTGCGGCCCCTGCAAGGCCATCGCTCCCATTCTCGATGAGCTCGGTGCCGAGCT
>CAZEJZ010000622.1:0-2055 GCA_964512415.1 uncultured Opitutaceae bacterium | reverse complement strand
GACCCGGATGACCGTCACCGGTGCACCCGCATTCGTCGAGACCAAGCCCACGCGGGGGCGAAGCGCCCAGAACGCACAGAGGACGAACACGCCGGCGACCGCCCAGATCTTCCAGTTACTCATGCGGCTTCCCTCCGTCGTTCGCGCCGGCGGGCTCGAGCATTCCCCACTCCGCGAGCCGCTGACGCGCCGGCCACGCGTGCTCGGACCGGGGAGCCTCGGTCAAGATCATCCGGTAGTAGTGGGCCGCACGTTCGCGGTCTCCGGAAAAACGCCGGTGAAGTTCCGCCGTATGCCAAAGCTGACGGCTCCATCGGAAAGGATCCCGTAGCCTCAAGCGGCAGACGGCTTCGGCGTGCCGCAGGCTGTTCGCGTAATCCTGCAGGATGACGCAGTAGGTGTAGTCGAGGCGCAGGTGCATGACCACCGCCGAGGGATTGCCGGGATGTTGCGCGAGGTGGGATTCCAATGCGGCAACTCCCCGCAGGACGGACGCACGGTCCCCTTCGGCGATCTTGGCCCCGGCGAACTTGAGCACGGCTTCGTCGGCCGCCGGGCGTCCGGGAAATTCCGTCAAGACCCGCTCGAAGTGCGCCGCCGCCACCGGATTCGACGCGCGGGTGCGGTCGATGACCAGATTTCCCATCTCCAGGATCGCCCATGGCGCCATCTCCCCTTGGGGATCCGCATCCACAATCGTCTTCAGGGCGGCGAGCGCCTCCCGCACCTTCGGCGAAGGCAGGGAGTACCCCATGGCCAAGGCGTAGCCGTAGAGCGCCTGGAGGCGAACGGGCGACTTTTCCGCACTCTGTTCCGCCACCGCCCGGAAACGCGCGGCGGCCTGCTCGTTGCGCCCGGCCCGAAACTCGTCCCATGCGTCGACCAGCAGCGGATCGCGCGCGGCCGCCGTCTGCGCCGTCGCCGAGGCGACGAAGACCGCCATGAGAGTGACCAGCAGCAGCCAGCACCGTGGTGGGTCCGGTCTCACGGTTGCACTTCCCCCATGCGCGCTTCCACCGACAAGCCTGCCCAAGGTTCGTGTCATCGGCAGAAGTGTTCTTCTAGCCGGAGGCGGTCGCCCGATAGTTTCCCACGGCCTCGCTCGTGAACAGGAACCGTCCGTAGACCCGGATCAGCGCCACGCCGAGGTCGACCTGCCGAGCCCACGCCACGCTCCGGAGACCATTGACGTCGTACATGAACGGGTTGAAGCGAGCGTAGCCAAAGGCCCGGTCGCCGCCGTCGTACAGCTGGCCGTTGATGACCAGGGTCAGGACTTTGCTGTCGGCGTCGACGTTGACCACAAGGTGCAGGGGCATTTCCGGAAAGGCGGTGCCCGGTTCCGTGGCCCACCAGAGTGGAGACCGGCCGTCATCGAGCAAGACTTCAACCCCTCCGTCGCGGCGTTGCGAAATCACGAGGCCGGTCCCGGCGAACTCCGCCTCGGGGCCGAAGCCCGAGGTCTCGGTCCGTCGGGTATCGAGGAGCTTCCGGTCGCCGGTGGGGTGGGCCGAATCCACGGTTAGTTCGACGGCGAAACTGTCGCCCACGCTGAGTTTGCCCAAACGGGGCCACTCCAACGCCACGCCCTCTGCCGTTGGGGGCCTGGCCGCCTCCAGCAGAAGACCGGTGCGGGTCACCTCCCGGCGGGTCGCCTGCGACCAGAGCATCTCCATGAAGGACGTCGGGATCTGGTGCACGCGAGCCCGCGTCTTCTGCGTCTCGGTGAAAAAGTACTCGCCCCGGTCCTCGATCCAATCCGGATAGGAGATACCCCTCGCGTAATCATTCTCGTAGAGGAGAATCTCCGGTTCGCTCCAGTGAATGAAACCGTCCCGCTCAATTCCGCCGGCGATCCACGTGGGATTCCGATTGCCCAACGGATGCGCGCTGTAGTGACGACCGCCGTTGTTGTGGAAGAATAACGCATACTTCCCGTTCGCGAAGCGATGCACCTTGTTCAGGCAGCGCGGCTGACGGATGAGCCGACCCTCCGGCCGATACCGCCCCCACTCCGGCGGGGTCCACGTCCGCCCCCCGTCCCGACTGTAGGCT
>CAZEJZ010000621.1:0-2055 GCA_964512415.1 uncultured Opitutaceae bacterium | reverse complement strand
GCGCGAATCTTCGCCGGCCCGCCGGGACGCCGTCAGCGTGCCGTACGTGCGGACGCAGGCGGACTGATCGTTCCGCGTTTTTGCTTTGATCCGACGCGGGGCGCCGTTGAGGTGGCCTGATGTCAAACCACGTCGGAACGCTGAAGCTGAGGTCGAACGCCCGTGCCCGGGTGCTCCAAGGGCACCCGTGGGTGTTCGTCAACGAGGTCGAGGCCGTGTTGCCCGCCTCGTTCGACGGGGAAATCGTGGAGTGCCGGGATCGGGCGGGCCGGTTCCTTGGCAGTGGAATCTACAATTCCCGCTCTCAGATCATCTGGCGCCGACTGTCCCGCGACCGCGTCGCGCTCGATGAGGGTTATTTCCTGGGGGCGTTGACCCGGGCCAAGGCGCGTCGCGATGCGCTGGGTGGCGGATGGAGTACGGTGCGCCGGCTCGTTTGGTCGGAGGCGGATGATCTCCCGGGCCTCGTGGTCGACCAGTTCGGCGATACCGTGGTGGTGCAGATCCAGACGCTGGCGATGGAGCGGCGTCGGTCCGTGCTGGAAGCGGCGTTGCAGGCGGTGGTGGCGCCCGCCGAGATCATCTATCGGAACGACGGCACGCTGCGACGTCTGGAAGGGCTGCCGAGCGAGGTCTTCACCCGTTCCGGCCGCGCTTGGGAGCCGCGCTGGCTCACCATCGATGGCGTGGACGTCTGGCTCGACTTGCAGCATGGGCAGAAGACCGGGTTCTACCTCGATCAACGCCAGCAGCACTCCCTCGTCGCGCGCCACTGTGCGGGCCGTCGGGTCTTGGATGCGTTCTGCAATCAGGGCGGGTTCGCGTTGCACGCCGCCCGCGCCGGTGCCGCGGAGGTCCTGGGCCTCGACAGCGCGGAGGACGCGGTGGCGGCGGCGCGGCGCAATGCGGAACGGATGGGCGCGGCCGCCGTGCGGTTCGCGGTCGCGAACGTGTTCGACTGGTTCAACGACCCAGTGCGGCAGCAGGAGCCAGCCTGGGATGTGATCATCCTCGATCCGCCGCCTTTCGCAAAGTCGAAGTCCGCCCTCGAGGGCGCGCTGCGTGGCTACAAGGAAATCAACCTGCGGGCGATGCAACGCCTGGTCCCAGGAGGCCTCCTCGCGACCTACACCTGCTCGCACCACATGCAGGATGCGGAGCTGCGCGGGGTCCTCGCCGAGGCGGCGGCCGATGCGCGGCGCCGGGTCACCGTGGTGGAGCACTGCCACCAACCGCCCGATCACCCGGTCCTCATCACCATGGCGGAGAGTGAATACCTCCGCGGCTACCTGCTCCGGGTGGACTGACCACCCGGAGCCAGGTTGGCGAGGCAGTGCTTACAGCTTGCCGCCGTAGATCGCGCTGGCGCCCAGTTCCTCCTCGATGCGGAGGAGCTGGTTGTACTTCGCCACGCGGTCGGTGCGGCAGAGCGAGCCCGTCTTGATCTGGCCGGCATTGGTGGCCACGGCGATGTCGGCGATCGTGACGTCCTCGGTCTCGCCGGAACGGTGCGAGATCACCGCCGTGTAGTTGGCCTCCTTGGCCATTTCCACGGCGTCGAAGGTCTCGGTCAACGAGCCGATCTGGTTGACCTTGACGAGAATCGAGTTGGCCGTGCCGGTATCGATGCCCTTCTTCAGGAACGCGGTGTTCGTGACAAAGAGATCATCGCCCACGAGCTGCACGCGGTCGCCGATGGCGTCGGTCAGCTTCTTCCACGTGGCCCAGTCGTTCTCCGCGCAGCCGTCCTCGATCGAGATAATCGGGTACTTGGAGGTGAGCTGGCGGTAGAACTCGACGATCTCGTCGCCGGAGAGAATGCGACCGGAGGACTTCTTGAAGACGTAGTGCTTCTTGTCGGCGACGTAGAATTCGGAGGAGGCGACGTCGAGGGCGAGGGCGATGTCCGTGCCGAGCTTGTAGCCGGCGTTCTTGACCGCCGCCGCGATGGCGTCGAGCGCGGCCTCGGCGGACGCGAGCTTGGGGGCGAAACCGCCCTCGTCGCCCACGGCGGTGGAGAGGCCCTGCTCCTTGAGGACTTTCTTCAGCGCGTGG
>CAZEJZ010000620.1:0-2063 GCA_964512415.1 uncultured Opitutaceae bacterium | reverse complement strand
ATCGTTCACCACCTGACCGTCGATGGAGATCGTGCCGGCGGAGATTTCCTCAAGGCCGGCGATCATGCGCAGGGTGGTGGACTTGCCGCAGCCCGACGGGCCCACGAGGACCATGAACTCGCCGTCCTTGATTTCCAGGTTGATGCCCTTCACCGCGGTGAACGCGGCGTTCTTCTCGGAGGCTGGGTAGGTCTTGACGAGATCCTTGAGTACGACGTTGGCCATGGGAGAGGAAGAAAGCGGACGAATGAGGGAGCGGAGGCGACTTGGGGGACGACGGACGAATCGGATAAACGATGGCGCGGGGGAAGAAGGCGTCAGGCGACACTAGAGCGGGTTGGCGACGCCGGTGCCGACGCCATCATCCCTTGATGGCTCCTTGCGACAGGCCCTTGACGAAGAGGCGCATGGTGAAAAGGAAGATGACGATCAGGGGGAGGGCGGCGAGGACGTAGGCGGCCATGATCTGGCCCCATTGCTTCACGTACTCGCCATCGAGGTAGATGAGGCCGACGCCGAGCGTGAAGAGCTCCTTGTCGCGGAGAACGATCAGCGGAAGAAGGAACTCGTTCCACTTTCCGAGGAAGGAGAGGATGCTGAGGGTTCCGATGATGGGACCCGACATCGGCACGACGATGTTCACGATCTGCTGAAAGTGGCCGGCGCCGTCCATCTCGGCCGCCTCGAACAGGTCCTTCGGGATATCCTCGATGAAACCGCGAAGGACGAAGATGTTGAAGACCTGCCCTCCGGCCACGCCGACGACGATCAGCGCGTAGAGGGTGTTGAGCAGACTCAGCTCCTTGAGCAGGACAAAGAGCGGGACGATGTTGGCGATGCCCGGCAGAAGCATGAGCACGATCAACGCCGACCACAGAAGATTGGAGTACGGCATCTTGTACCGCGCGAAGAAGTACGCGCTGAACAGGGCGAGGGAGAGCGTGATGACCGTGCCGGAAACGGCGACAAAGACGGTGTTGGCGACGTAGGGCAGAATGAGCTCAGCCGCGTAGACGTAGTTTCCCCATTTCCAATCGAGCGGGTTCGAGGGAAGCCACGGATTCTGGACGAAGCCGGCGTTATCCTTGAAGCTGATCTGCCACATCATGTAGAGGGGCAGCAACTCGATCGCCAAGACCAAGACGATGAAGAGGTGCTTCGGCCAGTCTTTGCGCCGGGACGAACCGACGGCCTGGGTTGCGGTGCTCATTTTTCGACCCGCACGAAGCGGTTGTTGATCAGGGTGAGAACGAGGATGAAGACGAAGAGCACCATGCCCACCGCGCACGCGTAGCCGAACTCGCCGGCGATGAACGCGCGGTTGTACATCCAGAGGCCTGGAGTCATCCCGCGGCCGCCCGGTCCGCCGGAGTCGCCCAGCAGGAGGAGCTGGAGTCCGTAGCCTTGGAGCGTGGAGATGACCAGCAGGGTCAAGGACAGCCGGACCTGTGTGAGGATCAGGGGTAGCTCGATGTAGAAAAATTTCTGGATCGGCCCAATGCCGTCGAGCTCGGCGGCCTCGTAGATCTCGGAGCCGATACTCTGCAGTCCCGCGAGGTAAATGAGCACGCCGACCGCGCCGATCCACGGAAATCCCCAGAGGAACAGCGCCGGCAGAATCAGATTCGGTTGGGAGAGCCAGCCAATCGGAATGTCGGTGGCGAACACGCCCCAGCCAAACCACTGGTCGATTTGGACCAGAACCGACTTGAGCCCCGTCGCGTCAAGGATGCGATTGAGCATGCCGAGGTTCGGATCCAGGAAGAATTTCCAGATGAACAGGGTAACCAGTCCAGGCACGATCATGGGGACGACCAAGAGCACCCGATAGAGGTACTGCCACCGCTCACTCCTGAGGCGATGGATCACGACCGCCATCGCGATCGAGGGGATCATCTTCACGAGGTTGAAGAGGATCAGGATGCCAACGGTCACGAACGAGCTCCAGAGAACCCCGTCTCCCCAGATCTGCCGGAAGTTACTCCAGCCAATGAAGCGCTTGGTTTCTCCGCCCTGCCAATCGAAGAAGCTATGGTAGATCGCCGACGCTGCGGGGAAGTAGG
>CAZEJZ010000619.1:0-2068 GCA_964512415.1 uncultured Opitutaceae bacterium | reverse complement strand
CCGGCGGCCAGGAGCGCAACAAGGAGGGAGGCCGCCAGAACGGCGGGGCGGGAGAGGCAAGCGCGGTCGGAACTGTACATGCGCCAAAGCTACCGCAACTCGGCGCCGGAAGACACGATCGGATGCCCTGCCCCGCCGCCGTCGAGCCGTCGGCGGCGGCGGGGAACCATACAACCGCTACTTGTCGGACATCACGGCCGAAAGATCAATCCTCACCCCAGGATCTCCTGCGGTACCGGCTTGCTGCACCACCTCCTTCGACTCCAGCATATCCGCCGCTTTGCGCAGCGCCGTGGCGAGCCGCTTTGCGTTTCGCGCCGAGAGGCTCGGAAGGGTCATGTACACAGCGCTGACCGAGGACCCATCGGAATCGCACTGCACATACACCCTTTTTGGAAAGAGCGGTGGCGGCGGCTTTTTTGAGGATGCGACGATCAGACTGCCAGTCTCGGTTAGGTAATAAGAGAGGTCACTCATTCACTATTCTCCTTAATGAACGTCGGGACATGAAGTCAGGGAACGAAATGGTAAGGCAACGGACCGGGGCTGGCCGGTCTCGCTGTATGGAGGCCGCCTTGGCCGTCCAGCCTCGGATTCAGAAACCCGTCCAGGTACAACAAAATCGGATGCGGAGAGGGCAGCGCCGCCCTCAGGGTCGACTGCGCATCTCGCAACAGTGCGACGGTTCCATCATCGGGAACTCCGCGAACCTCCTGCATCCGCGCCACGGCGAGGGCGACATCGATGGACGCGGTGTCGGGATGCCTCGGACCGATTTCCGCTCGGGCGCGCCGAGAGGCCTCGGTCAGCTCGAGGACGGCTTGCTGATCGCGCCCCACACCCATCTGCACGAGACCTCGCAGCCAGGCCCGACGATAACTGTCGCCGCTGGCGAATCCATCCGTATCTCGGAGACTGAGCAGCAACGCCGCGATCCGCTCACGCGAAAGCTCACCCAAACCTTCCTTGACGGCCAACGAGACCTCCGCGAGCGCCAAATCGTTGCTCACACGCTCTGCTGCCGACGACAGCTTCACACCGCGAGACCCTTGCAGAGAGCGCGCGGTCATAAGCCTCGAGCGGGCACTCACCCAGTCACGGTCCGCGGCAAAGACCTCAGCCACCCGAAGGTGCCATACCGGATCGCGATCGAAGTTACGCAGTATCTGTGAGAGACCCGGCTTCTCGAACTCGCGCAACCAGTTACGCGCCATGTCGGGCCGACCTACCTTCACGCAGTACTGCAGCCATGTCTCGTGCATCTGCCTTGCGAGGTAATCCGTCCTCCCGAACAGGGCTCCCGCGTCCTCCATGACACGAAGTATCTCCGCCCAACCTGTGCTGTATGCACCGATGTGGAACAACGCAGAGGAGAGCAGCGCGCGGTGGACCACTTCCGTCGTTTCCGGCATCCGCGCAAGCACATCCCGCATTTCACCGATCCGACTTTCCAGTGACGCACCGTCATCGAACCGGGCATCGACCCTCATAAGATCGACCAATCCCGCGAACAGCAACGCGTCATCCCTCGCCTCGCGGGCAGCGTCGATCGTCTGACTGAACTTCCGAGACGCCCCTTCTCGGTCACCTCGAGCCGACAACAACTGCCCCTCGAGATCATGCAGGATCGCACGTTGTGCGGACGGGAGGCGAGAACGACCGACAAGCGCACTGATCTCATCGATCACCCGCCGCGCCCCATCGAGGTCATCCAGGGAAAGCGCGTAGTAACCCTTTTGAAGCAGGGCCTGGATCGCCGCATCCCGATCGCCGCTGTCCAGCGCGGTTCTGGAAAACTGTTCCGTGGCGGCTCCCGCCCCGTTGAGATCCCCGTCGACCGCATAGGCCTCCGCCAACTGGTCGAGAATCTCCTTCCGGAGCGTAGGCTGATCGGCCAACCGTTCGTCCAATTGGGCGGTGACGATGTCCTTGACGCTCATTCGGGGATCGGTGTCCTGCTTTGCGTCGGCATCACGGATTACCGCGAGGATCAAGTCCTTGGTCGACTCGCTGCGCTGCGCCTGCAGCACCGCGACCACGCTCACCGCCACCAGCGCGAGCGCGGCGG
>CAZEJZ010000618.1:0-2071 GCA_964512415.1 uncultured Opitutaceae bacterium | reverse complement strand
TCGGTCGCGGGGCGGACGAGGGGCCCCGTCATGAGGTGACGCTCAGCCGCGGCTTTCTCTTCGGCGTGCATGAGGTGACGCAGGCGCAGTGGGAGGCGGTGATGGGCCGCAACCCTGCGGCCTTCCGGTACGGTGCGGAGGCTCGCCGGCGCCCGGTGGAGTCCGTCTCGTGGGAGGACTGCGCGCGCTTCATCGCGCGCTTGGAGGAGCGCGGCGTGGGCCGGTTCCGGCTGCCGACCGAGGCGGAGTGGGAGTACGCCGCCCGGGCGGGTAGCACGACCCGCTTCCCGTGGGGAGACGACGCCCAGGAAAGCGAGACGCACGCCCACGCGTGGGCCAATAGCCGCTCCTACGCCGTGACGCACCCGGTCGGCACCAAGCCGGCCAACGCGTGGGGCCTTCATGATCTGCACGGCAATGTCTGGGAGTGGTGCAGCGACTGGTATGGACCGTACGCGTCCGGACCGCAGCGTGATCCGAGGGGGCCCGCCTCGGGCACCGAGCGGGTGTTCCGGGGTGGCAGTTGGTACGATTTTCCCGTGAGCCTCCGTTCCGCCAACCGTCACCGGCACCGTCCGGACGGACGCTACACGGCGGTCGGAGTTCGCCTCGTGTGGGAACCGGAGGAACCGCGATGAAATCAAGGATGCAGCGGTGGTTTGGGATCGGGGTGTGGGTCGCAGTCGTGGTCGCGGCGCCGCTCGCGCGGTCAGCCGCGTCGGCCTCCGTTCCGAGTGCGCCGCTCCGCGAGCGCGTGGTGACGCTGGCCGAAGGCGTAACGTTCACCTTCGTCGAGGTTCCCGCTGGGCGCTTCGTCATGGGCAGTCCCGAGGCGGAGGCGGGCCGGGCGAGCGATGAAGGACCGCAGCGCGAGGTGACGCTCCCGCGTCCGTACTGGATCGGCAAGTACGAGGTCACGCAGGCGCAGTGGCTCGAAGTGATGAAGGAAAACCCTGCAACCTTCCGTGACTACGGGGCATCGCCCGCGCATCCCGTCGAGGGCGTATCCTGGCTCGACGCGCAGGACTTCATGACGCGCCTCGGCGCGCGCGGGGTGGGACGGTTCCGGCTGCCGACCGAGGCGGAGTGGGAGTACGCGGCGCGGGCGGGAACCGCCGCGCGATTTCCCTGGGGCGAGGACAGGGGCTTCCGCTCCCTCGCGGACCACGCGTGGTACTATCCGCGGGCGGAGGGACGCAGCCACCCGGTCGGTGCCAAGCGCGCCAACCCGTGGGGCCTGCATGACATGTTTGGGGGAGTCTGGGAGTGGTGCGCGGACTGGTACGGACCGTACCCGCCTGGCGCGGCGGTGGATCCGCGCGGGCCGGCGGAGGGCACCCACCGCTGCATCCGCGGCGGCAGCTGGTTCAACGAGGCGGAGGCGCTGCGCAGCGCCAACCGGCACCGTCATCCTCCGGACTCACGCCAGACCAACCTTGGACTGCGACTGATTTGGGAGCCGCCCATCGACCCCGCTGCGGCGGTGTACGAGCGGAAGCACAACGGCTCCCTGCCGGACGGCTACCGCGCAATGCCGGCGGCGGGAACGGGTCCGTGGTTTGTTCCCGTGGACGGCCACGTGCCGGTTGCGGCGACCGAGCACCCGCGCTTGCTGTTCCGCCGCACCGACCTTCCGGCGCTGCGAGCGCGGGCGGAGACCCCGGAGGGGCGGGCGATTCTGCGACGACTGCGCCACGTTCTCAACGGCGGCGACGGCGACAGCGACGGACCTCCCCCGCAGTGGAGCCGAGCCACCGAAGCCTACCCCAAGCGACCGACGGAGAACCCACCCTTGGGCACCCTCACGATCGGACACCCGGCTGGCTACGGCCTCCTTTACCAGCTGACCGGGGACGTCCGCTACGCGGAGTGGGGCAAGGAGTCGTTTGATCGGCTCCTTTCCGGGGTGCGCGATCGCGATCCCCGCTACAGCTTTCGCCGACCGGGGGGGGCGCTCCGGGCTGGTCCCGTGCTGGGCTGGATGGCGGGCGGGTACGACCTCTGCTACGACGGATGGGATGTGGCGACCCGTGAACGGTTCGGGCGTGCGCTGGCGGAGTATCAGGAGATG
>CAZEJZ010000617.1:0-2071 GCA_964512415.1 uncultured Opitutaceae bacterium | reverse complement strand
CCCGTGCCGCCGCCCGTGCCGCCGCCCGTACCGCCGCCCGTACCGCCGCCCGTTGCGGCAGGACCGGGATCCGGCGGAACCGTGACCGTCGCAACAGCGCCCGGTGCCGTCGTCGGCACGGTGAGCGTTGCCGAGCGCGTCGAGGGCGCCGGGTACTGCACGCGCAGCGAGCGCGTCGTGGCGGGCACGCCGATGCGCCAGGTCGTGGCGTTCAGCCAGCCCGCCGGACCAGCGGGCGATGCGGCGATCGTGACGTCCGTCGCGCCGTCGAACACGCGAGAGCCGGGAGGGAGACCGACGAGGTGAACCGAGATGGACAGAGGCACCTCTTGCGTCTCAAGCGATATCCTGCCGGGGTCGATGGCAACGTCCTCGACGCGCGTCCTTGTGGTCTCGGTCTTCGCCGGCGTCCTCGTCGTGCCCTTGTCGGCCCCGGTCTTCGCGGCGTCTGTATCGGCCGGAACGAGCACGCGCCCGAGGCGCTCATCGCCGCCGGTGAAGGCCGTGCCGCCGGGGAGGTCGAACCGCACGGGGAGATCGACGCGATTGCCAGAGGGGTATTGCACCGTGATGGATCGCGTACCAGCCGGGACGCCGATCACCCATGCGCCCCTTTCGCTGAAGCCGATCTGCTCCCAGCCCAGCGGGATCCCGTCCGGCGGTTCGCTCGTCGTGACCTCTTCTGCTCCCAGAAACACGCGGGAGAAAGGCGGAAGTCCGTTGAGTCCGAGGGCCATGCGAAATGACTCAGCGGAACTCTCGGGCGGTACCACGACGTCGCCGCCGTCTCCGATAGGCAGCGTGCGCCGAGTCTCGTTGGGGTAGACGATCGTAAGCTCGGTGATGCCGTTCGGCACACCGATTCGCCAAGAACTTCCGCCCAGCACCCACGTTGCCCCCGCGCCGGACTCTGGGGGCGAAGCGAGCGTGAGGTCGCGCTCGCCGTCGAACACGCGCGAGTTGGGCGGCAGCCTGAGCAAACGCACGCCACGCACGGCCTCGTCGGGCTGGCCCTCGGCAGGGACACGTCGAGACGTGTAGCCGTCATCGCGGAACGCCAGAGGTCGCGGCAGGGCGAGCACACGTCGCGTTCCCGAGGGGTATTCGATTGTGACCGTGCCGATGCCCTTGGGAGCCCCGACGACCCAGGTGTCGCCGTCCCAGCCTGCGGGCACGTTGCCCGGTCTCGGGTTCAGCGTGATCTCCCGATCTCCTGCGAAGACCTTTGAGTTTGGCGGGAGGCTTTGCAGCGCGAGCGCGAACACTTGCGGAATCAGGGATGACAAGCCGACCAGGCCGATGCCGGCGAGCGGGGATCCCTGCTGCGGCTGAGAGGTCTTCCCCTCCTCGATGGCCTCTCCCTTGTCGGGAGTGGCCGTCTTGCGAGGCGTAGTCCCAGCGTCCGGCGACGTGACTCCCGGCGCGACGAACGGGACGTTGAACTGCGGTGTAGACGTCGGCGCGAGCGTGGGAGGCATCAGCGCGAGATCTCCCATCGGGATTCCCGATCGGCCCACAGCACTCGATCGCTCCAGGGCCTGCCGTGCGCCTTCAAAGGGCACTTCCGCGACGGGCACGCCGTTGACTTTCGCCCGCAGGAACGTCGCCCAAGCGGGCGCGAGAACGTAAATCGCGTTCTCGTCGCCGGGAGCGCCGCTGTCGGCGCCGTAGACCAGTTCTTCTCGCCCGCTGTCGCTCACGACGAAGAGGTCCGCGTCGGGCGACGGTCGCGGCACGATGCGGATCATGCGGAGGTCGTCGGTCGTCGGTTGATCCGCGAGGCGTGACACCGCACCTGAGCGCATCTCAGGACGAGCCACGATGCACATCGGGCATCGGCACGCCCAACCGTGCGGCGGCATCCCTGCGGAGCGCGAGACGGGCCGAGGAGGATCGTTTCGACGACGGTTCAACATATGTTTCAGCCCTTGCGCGCGACGAAGTAGATGCCCAGCCCGATCACCGCAGCGGCGCCCACGCCGATGCCGATCTTCGCGTTGCGCGAGAGACCGTCGCCGCCGCCGCCGCCGCCGCCGCCGCCGCCGCCGCCGCCGCCGCCGCCGCCGCCGCC
>CAZEJZ010000616.1:0-2071 GCA_964512415.1 uncultured Opitutaceae bacterium | reverse complement strand
GATCCCTCCTCCCTCGCCACCGTTTCCCCCACTTTCGCCATGGATACCTCAACCTTGCTCTCGATCGGCCTGTTCGCGCTCCTTCAACTCGGCTGGTTCTTTCTCTGCCTGCGCAAGATCACGGAGATTTCCCGCTCCTCCCTCCCACCGCTGGTGCAGCTGCGGCTGATGGAGAACGAGGAGAATCTCTTCGACGGTGGCCTCTATCTCGGCATCGCGGGCACCGCCACCGCCCTCGTGCTCCAGGTGCTCGGACTGATCCAGCCCAACCTGCTCGCCGCGTACTCCTCCAATCTGTTCGGCATCGTCTGCGTGGCGCTGATCAAGATCCGTCACGTGCGCCCGTTCAAGCGCCAGCTCATCCTCGCCGGTCAGGGCGCGGAGCCCGGCCCGCGCGTCTGAGCGGCAGACTTCGCCGCAACCTCCGGTATCCCACCCATGAATCGCACGCTTCTCCTCATCCTGTGCGACTTTCTGCTGCTCAACTTGCTCGCCCTGACGCGTTGGGAGCAGGCGGAGCCTCCACCCCCCGCCAAGCCGGCCGCACCGATCATCGGCTCCGCTCCTGGTGCCGCGACGCGTGAGGACGATCTCCTTGCCGCCATGAAGGCGTCGCTCGCCGACGAGCGCGAGTCGCGAAACCGGCTGGCCCGCGATCTGACGTCGGCGCGCGACGAGATCCGGACGCGCGAGTCGAGCCTCAGCCAGGCAGAGGCTGAGCGCGCCCGGCTCGGCGCCGATCTGGAGTCGACCCGTCGGTCGGCCGAGGAGATCGCGCGGCGGGCCGCGGCCGCGGCGGAGGAGGCTGCCGTGTCCAAGGACCGCCTAGCCGCCGTCCAGCGCGAACTGGACGAGAAGCGGCGCGAAGCCGAGGAGCAGCAGCGCCGCGTCGCCGGACTGGAGCGGGAGCAGGCCCAGGCCCGCGAACGTATCGAGGGTCTTGCAGTCGCCGTCCGGGTCGCCGAGCAGGAGAAGCTGCTCCTGCGCGAGACGTCGGAAACGCTGCGCAGTCAAGTCGCCGCCGAGCGCGAGGAGCGGCTGAAGGTGCAGCAGGCCACCACCGAGCTCGCGCAGGGCGTGGGCCAGCTCGCGGAGAAGTCCACCGAGCTCAGCCGTGAGATCCGCGAGAATCGGCCGGTCAATGCCAACACGCTGTTCAACGAGTTCCTCGCTAATCGGGTGCAGACTCAGTTCACCGCCGCACGCCGGACCTTCCTCGGGCCGGTCACACGCAACGTCGACTCCCGGACGCTGCTGGTCAGCGATGGGCAGGCGACCTACGCGGTGCTGCACGTCGACGACACTCCGCTCGCCCTCCGGGAGTCGGCGGTGGACTGGGAGCGGCTGACTGCGGAATTCGGCCGGGCCGATCGTCGGCTGGGCGCGGCCCAACTGGGTTTCCTCGCGGTTGATCCGCGGATCGTGGTGCTGCCGGTCACGCCGGAGCAGGTGCGGGCGCTGGACGCGAAGGTCTATCGCACGGCCACCGACCCGTTCCGCTTTCCCGAGGCGGTCCTGATCGCCAATGGCGGCGCCGGCTACGGCGAGGTGCCGTTCAAGCTGGACCCCGGCAGCGCCCGCCACGTGCGGATGGACAATCGTCTCGTGCGTCGGGTGCTGGGAGAGTTCTCGCCGTCCCGGGGTGACCTGGTGCTGGGCAAGAGCGGCGAACTCCTCGGGATCATGGTGAATTCCGACTACTGCGTCGTCCTCGACTCGTTCGCGCTGTCGCAGGTGATCTCCCTCGGCGCGATCGCGCCGGATCAGCCGACCGGTCCGAAGCTCGAGGATCTGAATCGTCGCTGGCGTTCACTGCCCGAGCGGCTGCGCTAGGTGCGGCGTCTCGCGAGGGGGGCGGCGCGGGGATCGAGTTCCGAGCTCGGCGGCTTCAGTCCGGGGGAGCGGGGTGGTACGAGGCGGCGCGGCGCTGGCTTGGCATCCGGCGCGACTTTGGTTTGCTCGGGGTATGACTCCACCCCGCGTCGTGCTGCTCCGTGTTCTTGGTTTGGTCGCGGTCGGGTTCCCCGGCCTCGTCGATGTGTCCAGCAGCCTCGCGGCGGCTTCGGTCTCC
>CAZEJZ010000615.1:0-2077 GCA_964512415.1 uncultured Opitutaceae bacterium | reverse complement strand
CCCCTGGCTGAAGCTCCGCAGGAAGCGCGCGATCTGGCGTCGCTCCCCCGCCAGCGTGTGGATGGCATGTCGGGAGAGGGACATCCCGCCGGAATACTGGTTTCTTTCCCGGGCCATGCCGTCCACGAAGGTCTCCTGCGCCTGATTGCGCATGGTGTTGGTCGCGGCATCGAACACGCGCTGCACCACCGGATCCGAGGTGACGACGCGCGGCTCGTGCGGCCACGGATACTCGCGCTTCAGGATGCCGGGATTCGACACCACGACCGTGCCGTGCCCCGGATGCAGGTGGACTTGCAGCCAGCGGAAGCAGTCGAAGTCGAACCGGCGGAAGTGGTTCACCCCTTCCCGGCAGGTGAAGCGCGCCCACTTGTGGTAGTGCGTGTTCAGAAGCGCGGGACCGCCGACTTGGTGGCCGTCCAGTGTCATCATCTCCAGCGTGGTCCCGGCCGGAGCCTCAATCGTGATGCCCGGCCAGCCGACCGACTGCTCGGGCAGGGCAAAGGTCAGCGTCGTGCCGCGCGTGGGGTCGAGTTCGAGCCGCCAGGCCTTGTCTCCGGCAGGCTGGGCCGCCTGCGTCGCCTCGGCCACGTAGGCCTGCGGGGGGCGGACGGCGAAGTACTCGGCGATCGGCCGCTTCCAGGTGATGCGGTGCTGTTCCACCAGCGGCCCCGCCGACACCCAGGTCTCGCGCATCATGGGCGTCATCCGCGGGCGCAACTCGAACGTGGAGCGGGCCTCCGCGCCGTAGATGAACTTCCGTGGACCGTGGATCCAGTTCATGATCTCGTTGGACGGGTCAGCGAAGATCGGCAGGTTCGCTGCACACGGAGGAAAATACGGCTCCAGCCAGTCGTGATTCTCGGTGAAGCCTGGCTCATTCCATCTGTGCGGATGGAGGCGGCCATCGAAGACCTCCTGCAGGGCCTGCATGAAGAACATGCGATGCTGCCCCGGCTTCCACGCCTGCGACAGGTGGACGCGCCAGGAGTCATCCGAAACAAGGGTTTCGTGCCGGCCGTCGGCGTGTTCGATCTCCAGCTTGAAGATGAAGCCGGCGCGGCTCATGGGACACGTCGCGTCACCTTGGCCAAAGTACAGCACGGTGGCTCCGATCACGTTTTCACCTGGGGTCAGGGACGCCGTGAGGTCCATGTGATCCACCTCCGGCCAGCGCGGGTCATTCGGAGCCGGCCCCCACTGCACCCGGGCGCCATTCACGTCGAGTTGATAGCGGCTCTCGCCGATGATCCAGCCCGTCGCCTTCTTCGGCTTCGCGTCCAGCTGCAGGACGCGGCGGAACAGCACAAATGTGTTGGGTAAGACCCGGTCGCCGGGATACCACAGCCACTTGGCCGGTGAGAGGTCTAGCGTGTCGCCGGGCCCCGATTCAAACGGCTTCACCGCGAACGGTGCAGCGGACAAGCCCGGAGAACGGGAGGCTTTGGCCGCATCGGAGGCCACGGCCGTCGGAGCGACGGCGGCGGATAAAGCGACAAGACCGGAGGATTTCATGAATTCGCGGCGAGGGAGGGCGTTGGACTGAGTCGATGGCTTCATGGCAGCGGGGCGATCCGACAGGACGTCGGCGGGCAAGCGTGAGCGGTTGCGGAGAGGGCGCGGGTCTTTCCCACGAAGGGCGGCGCCTCATCGGTGGGGTGCCCGGAGGACACACGAGGAGCACCGCGACTGGGGTCGGAGTGATGCAACCGGGGCCGGAGCGGAAAGCCACCCGAATGGTGTTTTGCAGTAAACTCGTTTCGGGGGCGCACGGCCGGAACGGCGGCGCAGGCGACCGGCGGCTACGCCGCGCGTCGGAGCATCAAGGAATGTCCGGGTGGATCCTGCCCCGGGGCGTCTCACTGCTCTTGTGGCAGGTCGCTCCAAAAGCCCCGGAAGACCTTCAAAGGGTCGGCGGTCGCGGGTTCGGTCCCCATGGGAGCGGTTTGCCAAAGCCAGAAACGCTCGAACAGCCGTGCCGGATCGGGAGCGGGTCGGCCCTTCCAGTAGGCTCGGTCATGTTCAACGATGCCGGCACGGGCCTGCTCCCAATCGGCAACCACTTCGCCGAACCAGG
>CAZEJZ010000614.1:0-2079 GCA_964512415.1 uncultured Opitutaceae bacterium | reverse complement strand
AGGAGGGCACCTACCCGCTGCCGGAGGCCCAGACGGATCGCTTCCTGTTCAAGCTGCTCGTCGAATATCCCTCCGCGCAGGAGGAAGCCCTGATGCTGTCGCGCTGGGGCCAGGTCACCCGCGCCCCGTCGCTCAAGGCCGTCTCCAGCGGCCCGGAACTGATCGCCCTGCGGAGCGAGGTCGACGCCGTCCACGTGGCTCCGGCGATCGAGTCGTAGATCCTGTCGCTCGTCCGCGGGACGCGGGCGCTGACGGTGGCGGACGACAAGGGCTATCGGTTGCTCACGTTCGGGGCGTCGCCGCGCGCCTCGCTCGCCCTCTACACCGCCAGCCGCGCGCTGGCGTGGCTGCGCGGCGCCGACTTCGTCACCCCCGCGCTCGTGCAGGAAATCGCCCCCGACGTCCTGCGCCACCGCATCGCCCTGACCTACGAGGCCGAGGCCGCGGGGCAGACGCCCGACCAGATCATCGGCCAGGTGATCGACAAGACCGCCATCCCGCCGCTCTGAGCGGCCGCCGCCCCCACCCGGTCCCGACCCCGTGTCCGCCGCGCCTCCCTCCGCCCTCCCGACGTCGTCGTCCGCGCTCGCCCTGCTCCGGCAGCTCGAGTGGCGGGTGCGCCACGCGGTCGAGAACGTGCTCAGCGGCGAATACCGCTCGGCCCTGCGCGGCCGCGGTATGGAGTTCGACCAGGTCGTGCGCTATGAATTCGGGGATGATGTGCGCGACATCGACTGGAACGTGACCGCGCGGCTCGGCGAGCCGTACCGCAAGAAGTTCGTCGAGGAGCGCGAGGTCACGGTCTTCCTCGTCTTCGAGGACACGCCGAGCCTGCAGTTCGGGTCCGGCGAGGTCTCGAAGCGCGAGGCGCTGCTCGAACTCGCCGGCCTGCTCATGGTGCTCGGCGCCCTCAACCGGGACCGGGTCGGCTGCGTGGTCGCCGGCCCCGCGGGCCACACGTTCCGCCAACCCGTGCGCGGCCGCGGCGCGATCCTGCACGCCGCCGCCGACCTCCTCGGCACGCCGCCGCCGGCGCTGGAACGCGCAGCCGCAGGTCGACCCGCCATCCCGTGGCGGCTGATTTCGCGGGCGGCGCCGAAGCATTCGGTGCTGATCTGGCTCGGCGACTTCGCACCGGCCGAGCCGCCGGAGGGCTGGGCGGTGTTCCAACGCCGCTACCAAACGATCGGCTTCCGCGTCGATGATCCGTGGGAACGCGAACTCCCCGCCGACGGCCTGCGCGTCGCCTACGATCCGACCCGCGGGCGCCTGGTGACGCTCGAAGGATCGAGCGGGGAGCGCGCCGCCCACGCCGCGTGGCGCGCCGAGCGCGAAGCCGCGTGGATCCGCCTCTTCCCCGACCCGCAGAGCCGGCTCGCGGTGTCGACCGCCGACAACCGCCTCGACGCACTCGTGCGGTTCTTCCACGCGCGGCTCCGCGCCGGCCGCTGAGACGTTCGCCCCGCTCGCCGTGTCCGACTTCGTCTTCAAGGACCCCCTCTGGCTGCTGGCGCTGCTCGCGCTGCCGGTGCTGATCTGGCTCCGCGGACGGCGCGCGGTGACGGTGCTGGTCGTCCCGTTCGCCGCCGCGTGGCACCGCCCAAGCCTCATCCGGGTGTCCCGGCTGCCCGTCTCCCTCGCCGTCATCGGTCTGACCCTCCTCATCATCGGATTGGCGCGGCCCCAGCACGTCGAGAACCGGCAGGAGGTCCGCACCGAGGGCTATGACCTGATGCTCGCGATCGACCTCTCCGGCTCGATGCAGGCGGAGGATTTCGAGCGCGACGGGGAGCGGATCAATCGCCTGCAGACGATCAAGCCCGTCATCCAGGCGTTCATCAGCGACCGACCCAGCGACCGCATCGGAATCGTGGTGTTCTCGGGCCGGGCCTACACCCTGGCGCCCCTGACGTTCGACCACGGGTGGCTGGGACGCCAGGTCGAGCGGCTGAAGATTGGCCTGATCGAGGACGGCACCGCGATCGGAGACGGGCTCGGCGTCGCGCTCGCCCGGCTCGAGCAACCGGCTCGCGCCGCCGAGGGCGGCCGCCGCCTCGGCGCGTTCGTCGTGCTGCGCAC
>CAZEJZ010000613.1:0-2085 GCA_964512415.1 uncultured Opitutaceae bacterium | reverse complement strand
CGCCCGCTCGCTCACCGACCTGTTCCGCTACTCTTCGGCGGCGTCGGGCGACACCCGCTTCGCGATGCGCGTTCCGGCCAACTCGGCGACCCCGCAGGGTACCTTCACCATGCGCGGCTTCGTCGTGAACAGCCTGATGAAGAACGGTATCTTCCGCTACACGGCCTACAACCTCGACACGATCGAGCGCGTGGACGTGATCAAGGGTCCGGCGGCCGTGTTCTTCGGCCAGGGCTACCCCGGCGGCGTCATCAACTACATCAGCAAGCTGCCCCAGTTCACCGAGATCCCGACGAGCATCGGCATCACCATCAACGACAACTCCGGCCAGAAGGTCCTCCTCGACCACAACGCCGTGCTGTCCAAGAAGGCTGCCTTCCGCATCGTCAGTTCCTGGGAAGACACGCAGGGCGAGCGTCGTTTCGAGTTCCGCAAGAACTCGAACATCAACCCGTCCTTGGTCCTCGTACCGTTCGACAGCGGCAAGGTGAAGATCACCCTCGAAGCCGAGCAGATGGACGAGACGTTCCAGTACAACGACTATGACTGGATCTGGAGCGACTTCGCGGGCTGGAAGAACGCCGCCACCACCGGCGCGTTCGGCTCCTCGACCGCGACGCTCGCGAACACGATCGTGGCGAACACCGGCAACGGTCTCGCGGCGAACGTGATCCAGAGCACCACGACCCCGACCCTCGCCTACGCGACGTACATCAACAACAAGCGCGTCGCCACGAGTGACTGGGGCCTGCCCGCCTACACGAGCGTCGAGCGCGGTGCTTACATCACGAACGCCGCCGGTCAGTGGGTAAAGGACGAAGCCTTCAACTACACCAGCCGCGGTGCGCAGTTCAGCAACAAGATCCGCAACATCTCCGCCACGGTCGACCTCAGCCCGTTCGAATGGCTGGATGTCCGCTACAACTACTTCAAGGAAGAGTCGGAGAATTACTCCATCGGTCAGGGTGGTGCGATCCAGACGCCGTACGCCAACGGCATCAACTGGAACGTCGCGACGGGTAACCTCTCCGGTTACTACCGCTACGCCCAGACGCACAACGTCGACGCGGTGACGAAGTTCGACCTGTTCGGCATCAAGAACAAGGTCCTCCTCGGCTTCCAGCGCATCAACCCGTATCAGCAGTTCCTCGGCGGTCAGCTCTTCGACGACGGCGCTCAGTGGGCGTTCCTTCCGGGCGCTCGCAACACGACGTCGAATCCGGACTACGCCGGCACCAACGTTACCAGGTACAACTTCGGTAACGTGCCGGTCAATCAGGTGATCCGCGACCGCAACGGCGCCATCAAGCCGGTGCGTCAGATCTACTCGAACTTCGATCCGGGCTTCGAGATCTATCCTGACATCAGCGTCTATCACCAGACGGACCGCAACGCGCTCGACGGTTACAAGGTCAAGAACCACTCGGCCTACATCAACTATCAGGCGTCGATGCTCGAAGACCGCCTCACGGTCCTCGGCGGCTACCGCAAGGAAAAGCGCTGGGAGCGCGGCCAATACCAGCCGAACAACTTCCCGTGGTACATCTACTTCCCGGACATGCACCTCAACCCGACGGCGTATCCGGAGAATGTGTGGGGCCACTCGATCTCGTACCAGCGCGGTCTCTACAGCGACCAGGAAGGCAACTCCTGGATGGGCGGTGTTTCCTACGCCATCACGAAGGAAATCTCGATCTACGCGTCGCACTCGAAGACCTTCAAGTTCAACTCCGGCCGCATCTCCGGCATCTTCGCGGGTGATGAAGAGCTCTGGTACAATGACGCCCGCGCCTTCGGCGCTGGCGGCGTCCCCGGACAGTCCTTCAGCTACCTGGGTCAGACGATTACGTCGCTGGCTCAATTCCGCCAGATCCTCACCGATCGCGGTGTGTTCAATCTGCTCAAGAACGAGCAGGGCAAGAACTGGGAAGTGGGTGCCAAGATCTCGAAGGCTGACGGCAAGCTCGTCGGAACCCTCTCGGTCTTCCGCGGCGAGCGCGAAAATCAGATGCTGGATGACGCGGCCAAGCAGTCCAACCTCGAAGAGCCGCTGAACTTCAGCACCACGCTCTTCCCGGTCGGCTC
>CAZEJZ010000612.1:0-2102 GCA_964512415.1 uncultured Opitutaceae bacterium | reverse complement strand
GAGACGCTTGGGTGGAGAGCTCACCGGGGCGCGGCTCGACCTTCTCGTTCTCGATCCTCGCCGAGGTGGTCACCGCCGAGGAACTTGCTCAGACCGTACCCACGGTCGCCGCAGTGCCGCAGCCCAGCACGCCGGTGGCGCCGCTGGTGGCGTTTGGTCATGCGCTGCGCATCCTGCTCGTGGAGGACAACGCCGTGAATCAGAAGGTGGCGTTGACCATGCTCAGTCGCCTCGGCTACGCGGCTGATGTCGCCTTCCACGGTGGCGAAGGTCTCGCGGCGGTTCGCGACAAAGACTACGACATCGTGCTGATGGATTGGCACATGCCGGAGATGAACGGCCTCGAGGCGACGATTGCCATCCGGCGAGAGCTTCCGCCCGGGCGGCAACCGTGGATCATCGGTTTGACGGCGAATGCCATGACCGGCGACCGTGAGAAGTGCCTCCAGGCGGGCATGGATGACTATATGACGAAGCCGCTGCGGCGCGAGGAGTTGGTGGCCGCGCTCGAGCGGGCGGGCTCCCACCGCGAGTCGACGCCGCCTTCCTTGACCGCGTTTCGCGGCTAAGCGGCACTCGGCGGGCGCTCCGCCTCCGGGTCGCACCGCTTTTCGTCGTGCCAACCCCGCTTCGCCCTGTCACGGTCCGGGGCCATCATGAACCCCGAGTCGACGCCCGCAGTACGCTCGCACTACAAGAACACGTGGCAGAACCTTGCGCTGGGTTCGGAGGGCGCGGTGATCTACGTCTCAGGCTATGATGACGAGGACCAGTTGCACGCCACCATGGAGGATACCTTGGGCATCCTCCGGAAGACGGTGGGCATTCGACCGGACGACGTCTTCCTTGAGATCGGCTGCGGGGTTGGACGCGTGGGTCGCGGTCTCGCTCCGTTCGTGAAGGAGTGGATTGGCTGCGATGTTTCGAGCGAGATGATCCGGCAGGCGCGGCGCAAGACGCTCGGTTTGGAGAACGTCCGCTTCGTGGAGGTCTCGGGGTACGATCTGCAGCCGGTTCCGGACAATTCGGTGGATGTCGTCTACACGACCGTTGTGTTCATGCACTTGGACGAGTGGGACCGCTACAACTATTGCCTGGAGGCGTTTCGGGTGCTGAAGCCCGGCGGGCGCTTCTACTGTGACAATGCGAACATCGCCTCGGATGAGGGGTGGGAAATGTTCGAGAGCGTGCGCACGCAGTTCCCGCCGGCGGACCGCCCACCGCAATCTTCGAAGTGCTCCAGCGTGCCCGAGATCGAGACCTTCCTTCGTCGCGCCGGCTTCGTGGATTGGCACGTCGCCACGCGGCCGATGTGGGTCTACGGCTGGGGAGTCAAGCCAGGTGCGGCCTGAGCCGGCGCGGCGGGGACCGGCGCGGCGTTGGTCTTGGAGGCCTCCAGAGCCGCCTTTCGCTGGGCCTCCTCGTAGGCCTTGCGCTGTTGCATGCCGATCTCGAGGAGATCGCTGACGAGCATGCGTGCCTCCCGCTCGGCTTCGGCCGGGGTTGACGGTGGGGGCAGGGGAACGACCGGTGCGACGGGAACGGTGGCCGCGCTGGCTCCGGAGCTCGCGACGACGACCGGCTGCTTCATGACGAGACGCCTCGTCTCTCCGCGCACCTTCACGGTGGCGGCGTCTTGGCGGCGATCGTAGTCGACCGCCTCGATTCCTTCCTCCGTTTTGCCGAGCCCAATCCAGAAGCTCTTCTTCGCCTGGGTGTCGGTGAGGTTCAGGAGAACGGATTTTCCGGTTACGATGACGCCCGTGAACTCGAGTGCGTCCTTGGCGGTTGCCGGGGCGGCCGCAGCAGAAGGGTCACCGGGCGGCGGCAGAAAGGGCGAGACGTGGATCCGTGCGTCACCCGCGGCTGCAGTCACGGCGAGGACGAGGAATGCGACAAGACCCCCGATGCGGTGGGGATTGGACTCCCAACGCGGGACAAAGGCGCGGTCAGGGCGGCGGCCCGGGTGCACGATCAGCGGGGCAGGGGAGGGGGCGGCTTGATCTGGCCGGCCTGCGCCTGTTTGAGCAGATTCTGGGCGTTGTCAGGTTGCTCCGCGTCAAAGAAACCGGTCAGCTGCCGGAGCCGCGTCGGATGGCGCA
>CAZEJZ010000611.1:0-2113 GCA_964512415.1 uncultured Opitutaceae bacterium | reverse complement strand
AGATCCCGTCATCGATGAGATGTGGCATGGGTCGGCAGGGTGATCCTCGGAAGGCGGCACAGTGGCGAAGTTGGCTCGCCCGCCACTGCGCTTCCGGCCCGCCCTGATCTCGGCCAATGCCCGCGCGTACGCACCCTTTTGCGCCGTCACGAAGCGGGCGAGGTCGTAGGGGTCGGACGCGCTCAAGGGTCACCGTCCTATCCCAGAGCCTTCGCGATCAGGAACGCCGCTGACGCCGCCAACCCACCCACGATCACGGTCTGGACGGCGCTGCGCACGGGCTTGCCGGTCGTGAACCGTCCCTTGATGGCGCCGAAAACGAGCAGCGCCAGAAGCGTCACGATCACGGAGGCCACGAGCGCCATCTGGACCGAGCCGAGGAAAAAGTATGGCGCCAACGGGATCAGACCGCCCGCGATGTAGGCAAGCGAGATCGTGAGGGCACTCCGGCCGGCACGCCTGGGATCGGGTTCCTCGAGGCCCAGCTCGAACCGCATCATGAAGTCGACCCATCGCTTCGGGTCGGCCGAAATGGAGCGGGTGACCCTCGCGGCGTCATCGGAGCTGAGTCCGTACGAGCTCAGGATCTCGGTGACCTCGGCCATCTCCTTGTGTGGCACCCCGACGACCTCGCGTTCCTCACGGGCCCGCTCCGAGGCGAAGTGCTCGATGTCGGTCCGGGCCGCCAGATAGCCCCCGAGCCCCATGGCGATCGCTCCCGCGGCCACCTCAGCCAGGCCTGCGGTGAGGATGATGCCGCTTGAATCCACCGCCCCCGAAAGCCCAGCGGCCAGCGCGAACGGCACCGTGAGGCCGTCCGACATGCCGATGACGATGTCGCGCACCGTCTCGGAGTCGGTGAAGTGGCTTTCGGTGTGGAGGTGGTCCGGGCGGGGGATGTTCATGACCGTCGAGGATACCCGGATCGCATGACGCGCACCCGGCCGGCCAGCCTAGGAATGACACCGCACGGAGACTTGAGCGGGGACGTAGAATCCCAGCTGCGTGCGATCGCCGCCTCACGGAGAACGATCACGTGGAGGGTCGCAACGAGCCCGACACACGTTGGGGGCGCATGGCCTGTCGGCTCAACTTCCTCTCGGCGTTCCTCGCGCTCCTGGATCTCATTCCGGCGTTGTTCGCGCTGGCGATGCTCTTCGGCCCGCCCTTCGACGGCCCGGTGCCGCTCTCCACCAACGTCCTCTTGGTGCTCGTGGCCGCGTTCCCGGCGTTCACCATCGCGAGCATCCGGTCGAGCCATTCTTGCATCCGGATCGGAGGGGAGTGGGAGGGATTCGTGATCTCGCTGGCGCCGTTCGTGGTGGTCGCCGTCGGCACCGCAGTAGCATGTTTGGGTTAACAGCCACGGCGTCCTGATCGGAGGTGTGCGGGCATGAACGACGAGGCCATGCGACTGTTCGGCATCACTCTGGAAGTCGGCGAAGAGTACCGGATGGGCTGGTACGAGCACACGTTTCTCTTCGCCGACCCAATCGCCGGCATCGAGCGGTTGGAGACAGGGCATGGGACGGCGGCGTTCACTCCGTCCCTCCGCTGCGTCGTCATCACCGATGGCTTCCAGGTGGTGATCCTGGACCGGCTGAAGAACCACGGCGTGCGACTTGCGATTCCATACGAGCACTGGTTCGAGGCGACGGTCGAGGGCGGCAAGGTGGTGATCAAGTGCTATGAAGCGCACGGGGGGAAGAAACTGACCGGCATGTTCGAGGTGGAGGCCGAGGTCGACGACAACCGCGCCCTCGTGCCTCCGGGCTGGCCGTGGAAGAGGACGCTTCTTCCCGCGTGAGAGCGCGGCGGAAGTCGCGGAACTTTCTCGGGGCGTCGGCGGTGCGCCAGCCTCGACGGTGGCTTCGCGACATCGACGGCTTGATGGGTCCCACAGGGCTGGCTGCTGGTTGGCCCAAGACCCGATGACACCCAGTGGACCGGCGCCGAGATCAAGTCGTGCTGTCGGCTCGCGGCCCTGCTCGATGTCCCGCTCGTCCAGGCCGCCCAGAACGTCGTCCCCGTGGCCGTCACTGCTGGCGACAAGATCGAACAGCTCCGGCAGTGGGCGTCCGGTCGGTGCCTCTCGGCGGATCGGGCGGGCGTC
>CAZEJZ010000610.1:0-2114 GCA_964512415.1 uncultured Opitutaceae bacterium | reverse complement strand
GCATTCACCACATAGCCGGCCGCGAGGTTCGCGCTGCCGCCGACGCGGTTCTCGACCACGACCGGCTGGCCGAGCTTCGACTGCAGATATTGCGCCATCAGCCGCGCCACCGTGTCGGCCGGCCCGCCGGCCGCGAAACGCCGGGTCCCCCCACCCCCCCGACCATGCTCCCGTCCCTCCCCGGCCTCCGCCGCGCCTCGTGGATCGCACTGCTCCTCACCGCGGGTTCACTGCCCGCGATTGCCCAGACCGCCGCCACCCGTCAGACCGACTCCACCGCCGACGTCGTGCGGCTCGATCCCTTCAGCGTCAGCGCCGGCGCCGATGAGGGGTACGCCGCCAAGTCCAGCGCCTCCGGTCTCGGCTTCGCCGTGGACCTCGCCAAGCTTCCCATCACGGTCAATACGCTGACCCCGGCGCTCCTCGATGACCTCGGCGTGGTCAAGGTCGAGGACGCGCTGCGCTACGTCAGCGGAGTCGCCAACGAGGGCCGCACCTCCAAAACCGAGTCCTACATCCTTCGCGGCTTCGTCACCGGCGCCAACCTGCGCAACGGCGAGATCTTCAGCGTGCCCACCGACATCGCGGTGATCGATCGCGTCGAGGTCCTGAAGGGCCCCGCCTCCATCGTCTACGGAGTCGCCGATCCCGCAGGCGTGGTCAACTCCGTCACCAAGAAGGCTTCCATGCGCCGCGCCGCCTCGACCTCGCTGCTCTGGGACGAGTACGGCTCCGCGCGGGCGATCCTCGACGTCAACCAGCCGCTGGTGGCGCGACGCGATCTGCGCCTCGCCGGACGCTTCGTGCTCGCGCACGGTCGCGAGGGATTCCCCCGCCCCAACGAGTTTCGCGACCGCACCGTCTTCGCGCCCAACTTCCGCCTCGAACTGGGTCGGGATACCCTCGTCGACCTCGACCTCCACCACACGAAGGAGAACGGACGGATCAATCGGATCCAAATTCCTTGGGATCGCGGAAATCCGCCGTTCGACGCGAGCATCTTTGCGATCGGACTGGTCCCGGTGCCGCGCGATTTCACGTGGGTGACTCCAAATGACGACTGGGACTTCCGTTCCGAGGGGATGGACCTGCGCGTCACCCAGCATCTCAGCGACCGCCTCACCCTGCAGGTCGCGTTCGTCCGCTCTCAGATCGACCGCGAGCACTACTTCAACCTGGGGAACGGTCGACTGGCGCCGAACGCTCAGGGCGAATACCTCGCCGGCAACACCCAGATGGTCGTGGAGCCCTCAAACATCGACCACCGCGGCCTCTCCGCAAAGCTGCTGTGGGATGCGATGATCGCCCGGACCAGCCACAAGATCACTCTCGGCTTCCGCGACAACTGGGACGTCAACTACGAGTACGCCTACTACGACAACTCGGTCCGCGCGGACACCACGCTGCGCGTCATCGCCGACAAGTCGGGCGGACGCACCGTCCGTTTCCAAGGAGTGCCGCGCACGGTGTTCCGCCTGACGGACCCGAATGTGCTCACACTCTCGGGCACTACCGCCGCAACGAACCCGAATCCCGTCACTGTGCGCAGCGCCTACGCGTCCGACTACATCACCATGCCGGGCGAGAAGCTCAACCTCCTGCTCGGCGTCTCCTACGTCGACATCGTCACCCAGAAGCGCAGCAAGGTCGTTCCTCAGGCCGGATTCGTCTACGATCTCGGAGGAGGAGTGGGTGCCTACGGCCTCTACTCCCAGTCCGCCAAGGCCAACGGGCCCGCCAGCACCCTCAATCCCGCCCTCGGCTTCCTTCCGCCGGAGGAAGGTGAAGGCAAGGAGATCGGACTACGATTCGACGCCGCGTCGAACAAGCTCACCGGGACCCTCGCCTTCTTCGAGATCAAGCGCTCCAACATCGTGCAGTTCCTCGGCGGCGGTCTCTTCACGCAGAACAACAACGTTCCCAGCGGCGAGGAAATCTCCCGCGGCATCGAGCTGGACCTGACCTATTCACCAACGCCGGAGTGGACCGTCCTGCTCGCCTATGCCAACACCGACGCGTACATCAGCCAGCAGGAGATCAGCGTCACGCCGGACTACAACGGAGACGGCGTGTCGGACGCGGTGGGGCTGGACAAGGAGGGCGTCGCGCGTAAC
>CAZEJZ010000609.1:0-2117 GCA_964512415.1 uncultured Opitutaceae bacterium | reverse complement strand
TTGGTCCGCGTGCACGTCGAGCTCCCGCAGTCGCTCACCGCCGAGCAGCGGCGCATTCTGGAGCAGTTCGCCCAAGTGAGCGGCGACGCGGAGAATCCCACGTCCAAGAGCTGGTTCGAGAAGGCCAAGAAGTTTTTCTAGTCCATGACCCCCGAGCCCATCCGCTTCTACGACCGGTACCGCAAGACGATCGAGACCGAGGCCGTGTACGGCGAGGCGTGGCTACGCTGGGCCTACGAAAACCCCCTTGGTCGGGCTACGACCTGGCTGATCGCCCGGCGGGCGCTGTTTTCACACTACTTCGGCTGGCGCATGAATTGGCGGGCCAGCGCCCAGCGGGTGTTCCCGTTCATCGTCGACTACAACCTCGACGTCGAGGAGTTCGCCAAGTCGGCCTTTGAGTACCGCACGTTCAACGAGTTCTTCACCCGCGCCCTCAAGCCGTCCGCCCGCCCCATCGCCGAGCCGGAGAACCCGCGCCTCGCGGTCTTCCCCGCCGACGGGCGCCACCTCGCCTTCGCGGATGTGTCGACGGCCGGGGGGTTCTACGTGAAGGGTGCGACGTTCTCGCTCGAGGCGTTGCTGGGGGGGCCGGAACTGGCGGCCGAGTTCGACGGCGGTTCGATGCTGATCTCCCGCCTTTGCCCGGTCGACTATCACCGCTTTCACTTCCCGGTCGCCGGCACGCCGGATGACGGTCGCCTGATCCGCGGCTGGCTCTATTCGGTCAGCCCGATCGCCCTCCGACGGAACGTGCAGTACCTGACGCAGAACAAGCGCCGGATCACGCTGGTCGACTCGCCGGAGTTCGGTCGGGTCGCAATGCTCGAGGTCGGGGCGACGAACGTGGGCAGCATCGTCGAGACGTACGCCCCGGGTCGTCCGGTGGCCAAAGGCGAGGAGAAGGGGCTCTTCAAGTTCGGGGGTTCCTGCGTCATCACCGTGTTTGCCCGTGGGCGGATCCGGTTCGATGCGGATCTCCTCGAGCAGTCCGGCCAGTGCCGTGAAACCTACGCACGGATGGGTGATCGGCTGGGGACCGCTCCCTAAGGCTTTGCCTGAAGAGCGATTTGCGCAGGAGCGGGTTGATTCCGGGCGTCGGCTCTGATTCGGTCAGGGCCGCGCTCCCATCGCCATGGATCCCCTGAAGAAGTACATTGAGACGGCCGCTCAGGTCATCGGCCGACGTTCCGCCGCGCAGCAGGCCTATGATCGTGAAGTGCTGCGGTGGCGGCACATCACGAAGGACCTCCGCTCGGCGCTCGCCAAGGCCAACGAGAAGTATCCCTCCCTCGCGAAGAGGGTCCCGGATGATGAGCTCGAGGAACTCGATGCTCGTTACGAGTACATCCGAGGTCACGAGCAGATCCTGCGGCATCTGCGCCGCTAGATCGGACACCGCGTGCGGCGATGGAGACGCCGGCCGACTGTCGTTCCTGCGGTGCTTGCTGCTTCTCCGATTCGCCGACGTACGTTCGCTTGCTCGGCGACGATTGGTCCGCGCTCGGTCCCGATGCTGAACGCTGGGCTTGGTTTGTCGGAAACCGCGCCTACTTGAGGATGGAGGGCGGCCGCTGTGCCGCGCTGGCGTGGAACCGCGAGTCCGAATCCGGGGAGGTTCGGTTTCATTGCTCCATCTACGATCGCCGGCCGACGCTCTGCCGCGAGCTGGGTCGGGGCTCGCCGGAATGCGAGGCGGAACGCGAGCGCAAGCAGGACGAGGCGCGCCGTATCGTCACGGCGCCGTCGATCGCACGTCCGTGATCTCCGAACGGGGTCGGAGTCGCCGCGCGTCGTCGTGGTGTGCGGGCGCCTTCCCGACGAACCGCGCTTGATCGGCCGGGAACGCGACGCGGGACAACACGGCGCACGCCGCGCGTCGGCTCAGCACCGTCGGCCGATCGCGCTTCGGCTTGCCTTCCGGTGGCGCACGTCGCCCACTTTGCGGACCCCACGTTCGTTCCCTTATGAGTTCCTCCCCTTCCGCTCCAAATACCGGTCGTTGGTGGCAAGGTCTGACGCGCTACCACTGGTTTGTTTTCATTGTCGCCGCGCTTGGGTGGCTCTTCGACTGCCTCGACCAGCAGCTCTTCACGCTGTCGCGCATGCCGGCGATG
>CAZEJZ010000608.1:0-2123 GCA_964512415.1 uncultured Opitutaceae bacterium | reverse complement strand
GTGCTCCTGATGTGCGGCGGCGATCTTGGATTCGCGCAGGCGAAGAAATACGATCTGGAGGTGTGGGCGGCGGGGCAGAAGCGCTGGCTGGAGGTCTCCAGCTGTTCGAACTTCGAGGCGTTTCAGGCGCGTCGCGCGCAGATCCGCTACCGGTCCCGTGAGACCGGCAAGCCGGAGCTGGTGCACACGCTCAACGGTTCCGGTCTGGCGGTGCCCCGGGTGCTGGCGGCGATCCTCGAGAACAATCTCCAGCCCGACGGCTCCGTGCGGATTCCGGCGGCGCTGGTACGTTTCTTCGGCCGGGATCATCTCCGTTTCCCCGCCTGAGCCCTCGCCGGGGCTGCACGATGACGCGTCGAAGGGTCACCGCAGCCGCCCGGGTCGAGTGGCCGGCGGCGGCGCAGCGGCTGGCGGAGAGCCTGCCGCCCGAGCGGTTGCATCCGTCGGTGCGTCGTTGGGCCGAAGACGCGAGCGGGCCGTGGACGGTCGCGTTTTCGGGCGGGGCAGACTCGCTTGCGCTGTTGCTGCTGGTCTGGGCGCACTGGCCGACGCGTCGCCGCGGACTCCTCGCGCTCCACTTCAATCACCGCCTGCGGGGGCGCGCCGCCGACGCGGATGAACGGTTCTGCGCCCAGGTCTGCGCCGGGCTCGGGGTGCGCTTCCTCGCCGCGCGATGGAAACGGTCGGAGCGCTCGGCGCCCAGCGAGACCGAAGCGCGCTCGGCGCGGTTCGCATTCTTCGACGAGGCCCTGAGCGCATCGCGGCGGCGGATTCTCTGGCTGGGCCACCACCAGAACGATGTCGCGGAAAGCCTCCTGATGCGGCTCGCGCGGGGCAGCGGATTGGAGGGTCTTGCCGCGCCTCGGCCGGTCCATCGGTTGCCGGGCGGCCGGGTCCATATCCGCCCGCTTCTGGGCCTGGCCAAGGCGACGATCGGCGCGTCCCTGCGGACGGCGGGAGCCGCCTGGCGCGAGGACGCGACCAATGCGTCGGATGATCATCTGCGCAACCGGCTGCGCCGCGATGTCATTCCGCGTTGGCTGGCCGCCGAGCCGGACCGCGATGTGCTCGCAGGCGTTTCCCGTTCCCGGGATCAGTTGGAGGAGGACGCCGAAGCGTTGGCGGAGTGGGCGGCCGGCGTGGCACTTTCCCCGGAACGCGGCGTCCGCCTTGCTGACCTCTCGGACCTGCCGATGGCGGTCGCACGGAGAGTGTTGCATCGCTGGCGGCTGAGCCTCGGAGCACGCTGGGGTGATGTCTCCCGGCAGACGTTTGAGGCCGTCTTGACCGCGGCGCGTTCCGGTGTCGCGACTCGACTCAGTCTGGGCCCGGCGGGGTTCGCGAGGGTGGAGCAGGGATGGCTACGTTTCGAGTCAGCGGGTGAAAAAGCCGCAAAGCTGCGAAAAGCGACCTGGGCCAATTGACTTGTCTGAGGGGAACCTCCACCGTTTCGGAGGAGTCCATCCGCTCATTCAATGTCCGAGAACGATCCCAAGAACCGTCGCCGTCCCCTCAAGAATCTGCCGCCGGAGCGCTTCCAGCCGAAGGTGCTGCTGATCTGGCTCGCCATCGTCGCGGCGGTTCTCGCCCTGTTCTTCCTGAACCCGGGCAAGGTGAAGGCCCCCGCCCAGCTGAACTTGCAGCGCGTGGTCGAGTTGGCCGAAGCCGGCCAGATCCGTGAGGGCCTCATTCGTCCCGACAGCTCGGGCGGGCGAGACTGGGTGATGGTCACGGGCGAGACGACCGAGTCGATCCTGACGTCGGACTCCGGCAAGACGGCCTATTTCCGGGCTTCTGGTCGCCTGACTGACTCCAATCTGGAGAAGCTGCAGAAGTCGCAGAAGTTTACCGAGCAGCCGGCGACGACCCTGCTGGCGCAGATTGCGTCGCAGATCATCCCGTTCCTGCTCATCATCGGCCTGCTCTACTTCCTCTTCGTGCGGCAACTGCGGAACGCCGGCCGGGGGGCCCTGAACTTCGGCAAGAGCCGCGCCAAGCTCCTCACGCGCGATCGTGATCGCATCACCTTCGGTGAGGTCGCCGGCTGCGACGAGGCCAAGGAGGAGGTCGCCGAGGTCGTCGAGTTTCTCAAGGATCCCAAGAAGTTCACCCGCATGGGCGGC
>CAZEJZ010000607.1:0-2139 GCA_964512415.1 uncultured Opitutaceae bacterium | reverse complement strand
CACGATGTTGTCGCTCACGCCCACCGTGCCCCAGACCGCGTGTCCATCACCGCTCTCCACGAGCACGCGCGTGCGGCTGCCGGCGCCCTGATTGCTTTCAAGGATGCGCACCTTGTAGTCGCGCAACTGCATCTCGGTGAGTTGGGGAAATTCCTTTTCAAGGGCCAGGCGGAGGGCGCGGTCGAGGGCGCTGATGGGGCCCGTGGCCTCGGCGACGGTGTGATAGCTGCGATCGCCGACGCGGATCTTGACGGTCGCCTCGGCCCAGAGCTCGCC
Source organism: uncultured Opitutaceae bacterium (assembly GCA_964512415.1). Taxonomy (GTDB): domain Bacteria; phylum Verrucomicrobiota; class Verrucomicrobiia; order Opitutales; family Opitutaceae; genus UBA6669. The sequence goes on along the minus strand of CAZEJZ010000607.1, from coordinate 1,863 downwards.
CTTGTGGCGCTCGATGATCACGCGGTATCCCTCGACGGCGAAGAAGTCGGTCTGGCGGCCGAGATGCCGCGCGATGAGCAATTGCAGCGACGCGTCGGCGGCCTCGAACTCATAGCCGCGGAATTCGAGATCCTTCAGTTCCTCGATCAACGGCTTGAGCGCGTCGGACTTCTCATCGAGCTCGAAACCGAGTTCGCGGGCCTTGAGCACCACGCTGGAGCGACCCGCCATGTCGGAGACGAGGACGCGCGTGCGATTGCCGACGAGCGAGGGATCGATGTGCTCGTAGCTGCTCTTGACCTTCTGCGCAGCGTTCGCGTGCAGTCCGCCCTTGTGCGCGAATGCCGAGGCCCCGACGTACGGCGCCTTCGTATCCGGACGGAGATTCGCCAGTTCGTCGAAGAACAGCGAGAGCTCCCGGAGCAGGTGGAGATTGCCGGCGCACGCGGCCGTCGTCTCCAGCTTGAGGAAGAGGCTGGGCAAGATCGTGATGAGGTTCGCGTTGCCGGTGCGCTCGCCGTAGCCGTTCACCGTGCCCTGCACCAGACCGGCGCCGCATTGGATCCCGGCGAGGCTGAGGGCCACACCGAGGCCCGAGTCGTTGTGGCAGTGCACGCCGACGCGCTCGCCGCCGAATTCGCTCACCGCGCGGCCGACGACGGTCTCGAAGTCGCGCACCATCGTGCCGCCGTTGGTGTCGCAAAGCGTGAGGTTGGAGGCTCCGCCCCGCAGCGCGGCGGCGAGGGTCTTGAGCGCGTAGTCGGCGTTGGCCTTGTAGCCGTCGAAGAAGTGCTCCGCGCCGTAGATGACCTCGCGGCCCTGGGCGACGAGGTAGCGGATGGAGTCCTCGATCATGGCGAGGTTCTCCTCGGGAGTCGTGCGGAGCACCTCGGTGACGTGCAGCAGCCACGTCTTGCCGACGAGCGTCAGCACGGGCATCTGGCTGTCGAGCAGGGTACGCAGTTGCGGGTCCTCCGCAGCCTTCGCCCCGGCGCGGCGCGTCGAGCCGAAGGCGGCGAGGCGCGCGTGCTTCAGCCGGAGAGTACGGGCCTCGTTGAAGAAGGTGATGTCGCGCGGGTTGGAACCCGGGAAGCCTCCCTCAATGTAGTCGACCCCGAACTGGTCCAGACGCTCCGCGATCCGCAGTTTGTCGGTCACGGAGAAGCTGATCCCTTCACCCTGCGTGCCGTCACGCAAGGTGGTGTCGTAGATCTTGATGGCCCGCTTCATGGGAGGGAAAGCGTTGCGGCTGGGGGAGGGCGTGGCAAGGGGGCATTTTGCGCCCCGGCTGGTCCTCAGGCGCCGTGGAAGGCCTGAACGGCGTCGCACACGGCGTGGATCTGATCCTCGCGGTGGTGCGGGCCGATCGGCAGGCTGAGCACCTCATCGGCCAGACGCTCGGCGAGCGGAAACGCCCCGGGCCTCCAGCCCAAGGAGGCGTAGGCCCCGGATCGATGCGGGGGAATCGGGTAGTGGATCTGGGTGGCGATGCCGCGGGCCGACAGGTAGGCGCGGAGGGCCTCGCGTCGCGGCGTGCGCACCACGAACAGGTGCCAGACTGGATCGGCCCACGGGGCGATGTCGGGCAGCGTGAGCTCCGGAATCGCCCCGAGCCGCTCGCGGTAGATCGCCGCCAGCGCGCGGCGACGCTCGTTCCACGCGCCGAGGCGCGGGAGCTTCGCCCGCAGGAAGGCACACTGCAGCTCGGAGAGGCGCGAGTTCAGCCCGGGCATCTCGTGATGATAGCGCTCCCGCGACCCGTAGTTGCGCAGCGTGCGGACGCGATCGGCGAGCGCCGCATCCGACGCCACCATTGATGGCAACGGGGATGGGGCGACCCTGTTGGCGGCCCTGAACCTCACG
>CAZEJZ010000606.1:0-2148 GCA_964512415.1 uncultured Opitutaceae bacterium | reverse complement strand
CCTGCTCGACGGAGCGCGCGAGGGTCTGGAGGCGCGGGGCCGTCAGGGTCAGTCGGTCGACCTGAGCGGCGGCGAGACCGTTCTCGCGGGCCCGGGCGACATCCTGGGCGTTGCCAGCGAGGATCGCATCGGTGGACTCGGTCAGCAGCCGCGCGATCGCCGCGAGCGCGCGGTTTTTCTGGGCGCTGTCGCACGTGGCGAGCGTCAGGGCGGCGGCGCGGGCGTTCTCGGCGAGCGACGTGACGAGCCGGACGAGGGCGGGATCTTCGGTGGGGCGGGCGGCGGTCATGGCAGCGGGCGCGGCGGTGAGGCGCGAGCGGTGAGTGGGATCAGGCACGCCCCGGACCTGCCGAGCGAGCGCGGGCGGTCGTGCGGTGTGATTCGGCTTGGGCGTGCACCTGAGGCCAGTGGGCGTGCGGGATGATCGGGCCGAGGTGGCGGACCGTTTCGCCGCCGAGGACGGAGGCGATGCGGCCGGCGTCGGGAAGCCCGAGCCCGTGGAGGTGTCCGTAGAGAAAGCCGGCGGCCCACGCGTCGCCGGCGCCATTGGTGTCACGCACCTCCGCGACGCGGACTGGATCGATCTGGTGTCGCTCGTTGCCTTGGGCGATCCATGCGCCCTCGGCGCCGACCTTGACGGCGGCGAGCACGCCGTGGCGGGCCAGCTCGGTGGCGAGATCGGAGAACGGCACCTGGGTGCGCGTGGGGAAGAGGGCGCGGATCTCGTCCTCATTGGCGAAGACGATGTCGATCCCGCGGCGGAATTGGGAAAAGAGCCAGTCGCGGGACTCGTGGACGACCTCGAACGAAGACAGATCGAGGCTGACGGTCGCGCCGGCGGCGCGCGCCGCCGCGAGGGCGGCGTCGGCGAGGGCCGGATTGAAGGCGAGGTAGCCCTCGATGTGGGCGTGGCGGCAGCCCGCGAAGTCCGCGGCGGAAATTTCCTCGGGAGCGAGCGTGAGGGCGGCGCCCAGGTTGGTGCGCATCGTGCGCTGGGCGTCCGGCGTGATCAACGCGAGGCAGCGCGCGTTGGCGCGGTCGCCCTTCTTGAAACGTGAAGGATCGACGCCCACGGCTTCGAACTGGTGGCGGTAGCGATGGGCGAGCGGGTCGTTCCCCAGCTTGCCGAGGAACGTGGACCGCAGGCCGAGGCGGGACGCGTTGAAGGTCACGTTCGCCGCGGAGCCCCCGGTGGCGTGCGCCGGGTCTTCCCCGAGCAGCGAGAGGATGCGGGCCATCTCGTCGTCATCGACCAGCACCATGCCGCCCTTCGCGCCGCTGACCTGGCTGAGGAATTCCTCGGGTACCGTGGCGACCAGATCCATGATCGGGGAGCCGACGCCGATCAGGTCGAAGGAAGGAGTGGTAGCAGCGGAGGACATGGTTCGAAGGACATTAGGCCCCCGCTGACCCCGGGGCCGCAAGCAGAACGCGTGGCAGCGGACTTTCGGCCCTTGTCCTCCGGGTCATTGCAAAGTGATTTCGGAAGGCGAGGGACTCTGCGCTCGACCGGCAGGGAGGGTTGGCGGAGAATGGCCTCCGGTCCATGGATTTGACGGAAATGATGCGCTTCTTGGAGGCCCAGCCCCCTTGGCTTCTGGCTTTGGGTGGCGCGTTCCTGCTCGCCCTCCTTCTCTGGATCTTGGCGCGGCTGCTGAAGTGGGGTCTGACGATCTTGGCATTCCTCGTCCTTGTGGCCGGAATTGTGGTGGCGGCGCTGCTGTTGTTCGGCTGAGTGGTCGGAATCGCCGGTCTTTTCTTGCGCGACTCGGAGGCGGACGGTTAACCCTAACCGATGAAGTATATCTTCGTGACCGGAGGGGTGGTCTCGTCCTTGGGCAAAGGGCTCACGGCAGCGGCTTTGGGCGCGCTGCTGGAGATGCGGGGGCTGCGGGTGCGCATCCAGAAGTTCGACCCGTATCTCAACGTGGATCCGGGCACGATGAGTCCCTTCCAGCACGGCGAAGTGTACGTCCTGGAGGACGGTGCCGAGACCGATCTGGACCTCGGGCATTACGAGCGTTTCACCAGCGGCAAGCTCTCGCGGCTGAACAACCTGACCTCCGGGCAGGTCTACGAGAGCGTCATCCAGAAGGAACGCCGCGGAGACTACCTTGGGAAGACGGTGCAAGTGATCCCGCACGTCAC
>CAZEJZ010000605.1:0-2150 GCA_964512415.1 uncultured Opitutaceae bacterium | reverse complement strand
CCATCGACGGTCAGGTGGTGAACGATGTCCTGCCCAAGGACCGGGACATCGCGATGGTGTTTCAGAACTACGCCCTGTACCCGCACATGTCGGTGTATGAGAACATGGCGTTCGGCCTCAAACTGCGCAAGGTTCCGAAGGCGGAGATCCACGCCCGGGTGCAGGAGGCGGCCGCGATGCTCGGACTGGAGTCACTCCTCGATCGCAAGCCCAAGGCGCTTTCCGGCGGACAGCGCCAGCGGGTGGCCGTCGGCCGCGCCATCGTGCGCAAGCCGAAGGTCTTTCTGTTCGACGAGCCGCTCTCCAATCTCGACGCGAAGATGCGCGTCTCCATGCGCACCGAGATCGCCCGGTTGCACGCCCACATCGGGGCCACGATGATCTACGTGACCCATGATCAGGTGGAGGCGATGACCATGGGTGATCGGATCTGCATCATGAAGGACGGCGAGATTCAGCAGGTCGCGGAGCCTCTGTCCCTCTACAACCAGCCCGCCAATCTTTACGCTGCGGGATTCATCGGCTCTCCGCCGATGAACTTCTTCCGCGGAACGCTGCGCAAGGAAGGCGGCGTCGTCCGATTCGTCGAGGCGAACGCCAAGGGTGCGCCGGTGTCGATCCACCTGCCCCCGCGACTCGCCGCAGCCGGCCGCAACCATCTCGACAAGGCCGTGGTTCTTGGCATCCGCCCGGAGGATCTGCATGAAGAGTCGTCGCCGCGGGAGGGCGCGACCGCCACCGTGACGGTGGACGTCTCCGAACCAATGGGCGCAGAGACCTATCTCTACCTCACCAGCGGAGCCACGAGTTTCATCGCGCGGGTGAAGCCCACCGCGATCCACGCCCCTGGGACCAGCGTCCATCTTGCCTTCACCCCCGCGAACCTGCACCTGTTCGACGCCTCCAGCGAGGCGATCCTCACCTAGAGTCACGGGACTCCCGGGCGACGTGCGGCCGCCTACGACGTTTGCCGACACCGAGACGGGCTACTCCCCAGCCTAGCGGCAACCGTCCATTCGCCGGGGTGGCTCCGATCGTCAAACGACACCTCGGCCTCGGCGTTGACCTGAAACACGGGGTGGAGACCCGAAACACGTGGTGGACCCGATCAGATTCGAACTGACGACCTCCTCAATGCCATTGAGGCGCTCTGCCAACTGAGCTACGAGCCCGATAACCGACGTGAGAGGGAAAAATCGCTCTTCCGCAGGGGAAGGCAAGCGGTTTTTTTCGCTCAGCTCTCGTCGCTCATTCTCAGGTTCACGACGAAGGTCCCCGCTTTCCGGTTCGGCGGGGGGCCGAGATTCGGGATGGTCCGGAAGGCGTCGAGGATGGCGCGATCGAACTCGTTGCTGCCGCTTGACTCGCGGATGCTCACACCGGAGATCTCGCCGGACGCCGACAAGGTGAACTGCACGCGCACCGACAGCTGATCGCTGAAGTTCGCCTGCTCCATCGTCTGCCGGATGCGCTGCAGGATCAGCGCGATGTAGGCGTCGGTCAGTTCCATCTCCGCGCGCTCGAGGGCCTTCCCACCGGCTCCGCCCTTGGTGTTCGCGGTTGACCCGCCGCTGACTCCACCTCGGATGCCCTTGGCCACTGAAGGCACGTCGGCGGTCCGGCGCGATCCGCTGGGGGCCTTCTTTCCGGCGTTCAGGCGGTCAAATTCCTCCTTGGACATCCGCCGCGACTGCTGCTCGGCCTCCTTCTTCGCGCGATCGGCGGCCGCCTTCTGTTCGGTGCGGAACTTTTTTTCGATGTTGGCGGCTCGTTTTTCCGAGAGGCGCTTGATGTCCCGCACGAAATTCGGCGGCGGTTCCGCCTTGGGGGTGGCCGTCGCCTTGGGCGCCGGGGCGGGACGGCTGACCGGCTCGGGCGGAAGTGGCTGCGGGTCCACCGGCGCCGGCTCGGGCACGGGGTCCGGGCGGCGCGTCACGACCGGCTTGGGCAGCGAGACGGCGGTCTCGCCCGGAGCGGCGTCAGGCTCGCCGAGCGCCGGCGCTTCCGTCGCGGCGTAGTTGTCCCCCTCCCCGGCGACCAACTCAAAGATCGCCGGCGGCTCCGCCGCTCGCCGGGCGGAAACCATGAAGGCGAGCAGCGCAACCGCCACCACCAGCGCGTGAAGGCAAAGGGACGCGAAGTAGGCGCTG
>CAZEJZ010000604.1:0-2151 GCA_964512415.1 uncultured Opitutaceae bacterium | reverse complement strand
GGAGATGAAGGCCCGCATCCTCAGGCAGTCGCGATGTCTGACCGACGCGCTACAATCAGGCAGCGGGATTGTGACGCTGACCGCGACCGCTATGTCGGAGCACGGGCCCGGATTTCCGGGGACGACGATCGACTACCACGCAAGAGTTGCACGTGCCTACCGTGGGGGGCTTGAAGTCGAGGTAGACGATCTTGCGCATCTTTATGCGCTCGAGCGCATAACCTGGGCGCCGACGTCAGAGCGCTCCAGGAAGCAAGCGGGATACTGACGCAAGAAGAGGGAGGCGGCTGGCACGCGATGCAGTATCAGAATCTCGGATCAAGCAACCTGAAGGTCTCGCGCCTCTGGCTCGGCGGCATGTCGTTCGGTGATCCCGCGATGCGGGCCTGGGTCCATGACGCGGCTACCAGCCGGCGTATCATCTCGCGAGCACTGGATCTTGGTATCAGCACGATCGATACCTGTGATGCCTACTGCAAGGGCGTGAGCGAGGAGATCATCGGTGATCTGGTGCGCGAGCTCGGCGTGCGCGACCGGCTAGTCATTGCTACGAAGCTTGGTCTTCCGTTGGGGCCCAATGTCGGCCCGAATGGTTCCGGCTATTCGCGCAAGCACATCATTCTCGCCTGTGAGGCCTCGCTGAAGCGGCTGAAGACCGACTATATCGACCTATACCAGACCCATATCTGGCAGCCGGCGACCAATATCGAGGAGATGGTCGAGGCGTTCGACCGTCTGGTTCGGGACGGCAAAATTCTCTATGCGGGCGCCACTGACATGCCCGCCTGGCAGATGGCAAAATCCGTTTACACGGCGCGCCATGCTCGACGGGCCGCTTTCGTTTCGATGCAGAATCACTACAACGCCCTGTGGCGCGAGGACGAGCGCGAGCTTATTCCGTTCTGTCGAGCCGAAGGCCTGGGTCTCGTACCTTACAGCCCGCTGGGCCGCGGTTTCCTGTGCGGCGGCGGCAAGACTCTGCGCCGCGAGAAGGACGAGATGATCTCCCGCTTCTACCCGCGGCGCGAGGACGCGGCGATTGCGGCTGCCGTAGACGCCCACGCGCGCAAGGTCGGCGCGGCCCCGGCAGCGGTGGCGCTCTGGTGGGTGTTGTCGACGCCAGGAGTGACGGCGACCGTCGTTGGCGCAAGCTCGGTCGAGCAGATCGAACAGCTCGCTGCCTATGCCGAAAAGCCGCTCGAGAGGTCGACAATGGCTGAGATCGACGCGGCTTACGCGTTCCGTCCCTCGAAGGGCCACGGCGGATAGTTGGGATCGGGTGCCTTGCAATACGACATCCACCCCGACATGAGCGATCTGCTCGCCGCCAAGGAGGCGGCTCCGAAGGCCGGTGATTCGGACACGCTCCGTGCCGGCTGGAACAATTATGGATCGCGGCTCAACCGCCCTCATCCAGACGGCATGGTTGTACGCGACGAGTTCCTTGAGGTTGTCGGCAAGGGGAGGGATGGACGGATCCCGGTCCGATTCTACTGGCCGGAGGGTGTGCCTCGCCTGTCTCCGTGTGTCGTGTATCTGCACGGAGGCGCCTTCATCAAAGGTAGCCTCGATAGCGGCGACAGCATCGCCTGGGGCGTGGCGGCCTGTACGGGGTTCGTCGTCATGAGCGTGGACTACCGGCTGGCGCCGGAGAATCCGTTCCCTGCCGGCGTCGAGGATTGCTACGCCGCCGTGAGGCACCTGTCGGAGACCGGGGAACGCATCGGCGTTGATACCGGCAGGCTCGCCGTCTGGGGCGATAGTGCCGGCGGCAACATGGCGGCGGCGGTATGCCTGATGGCGCGTGATCGCGGCGGTCCTCAGATTCGGGCCCAGGCGATCAACTATCCCTGTCTAACCGACGACCTGAGCGCGCCGGCCTATCGCGACATGGCGGAAGCGCCTGGAGTTTTTGCGGCGGCCATCGACAGGGCGTGGAATCTCTATCTCGGCAGTAACCGCCCGACGAGGGATGGCTATGCGGCGCCGCTGAAGGCTGCCGACCTGTCGAGATTGCCTCCGGCGCATGTCCACTACGCCGAATACGATTGCCTTGCCGACGATGCGAGGTCCTACGCCGCGCGCCTGAAGGAAGCGGGCTGTGCGGTGACGCTGCGGATGGCGCCGCGGATGATTCATGGCTATTTGCGG
>CAZEJZ010000603.1:0-2160 GCA_964512415.1 uncultured Opitutaceae bacterium | reverse complement strand
GGAGGAACCGCGACGAATCGAGCAGGTCGAGGGAAATCGCCCCGGGGAAGGCACGGGCGGGCCAGGTGGACTTTCCCGTTGCGCGCGGGCCGAGGAGCAGAAACGTCTTCGCGGGCTTGGGGATCGCGCGGGGAAGGAGCATGGGCCGGCCTCGGTCGGCATTTTTTACCATGCCGCGCTCGGAAATGCCGCATTGTTTACTGCGGCGGAAAGGATTCGGCAGCCGGCCGGGCCGTCGGGACGGAGGCGGTGACGACGCCGATTGACCTGCCCCCACGAACGGCACCAGGTTTCGAATAAGGGGTTGGTCTTCCAAGGGACCAGCCCTGCGCGGTCGCTGAGGCGTAGCCGCAGCGGCCGCACAGGGCTGCCACGCCTCGGGAGCCGGGGGGCGGTATCCCAGGGCACTGTGGGGTCGGATGGTCTTGGAGTGCTGCCTCCACCGCTCGATGAGCACCTTCGCCTCGAACAGCGTGTCGAAGACCTCCCGCTCCAGCAGTTCATCTCGTAGCTTGCCGTTGAAGCTTTCGACGTAGCCGTTCTCCCCGGGCGACCCGGGCTCGATGGAGAGCGTTGTCACGCCGACACGCCCGAGCCACCCCCGACCCCTCCTCGCCGTGAACTCGCTGACAAGACTCGCTGCGGATGTGCTCCGGGTCGCCTCGACGCACGAACAGGTCGCTGAGTCGCTCGAGCACGTCCTCGCTTCTGAGCTTCCGAGCGACGTCGATGGCGAGACACTCCCGGGAGTACTCGTCCACGATCGTCAGCATCCGGAAGGCACGCCCTCGGAAGTGCGGTCCATCACTAGGCGAAAGCTCCACACATGGTCTCGATGCTGTGGCCGCAGTCGGGTGCACGAGCCGTCGTTCAGCCAGAGTCGGCGCCGCTTGGGCTGCTTTTTCGGCGCCTTCAGCCCCTCTTCTTTCCAGATCCGTCGACCCGCTTGCGGTTCACGAAGCACCCCTCCAGGTACAAAAGTCCCATCACCCGGCGATATCCGTAGCGCCGTAGTCGCACGCCAGGGTCACGCTTGCGTGCACCAGCGGCGGCTCGTCGGCCGCTACGTGCGGAATTCGCCGCTGCGTATTCCTGGCTTGTCCGAGGATCGCACAGGCCCGGCGCTCGCTGACGCGGTCGCGGCCGAGAGCACCCCGAACGTGCTCCACCGCCAAGCGTCGCGATGAAAAGGCTCAGAAGTGGCTACTCGGCCTGCGGCCTTCCCGAAGCGGCCTCCCGAAGGATCGCCTTGTCGAGCTCGGCGTCCGCCAGAAGCCGCTTCAGTCTGGCGTTCTCTTTTTCGAGGTCCTTCAGACGCTTCGCTTGGTCCATCCGAAGGCCGCCGTACTTCTTCTTCCAGCGGTCATAAGTCTGCTCCGTGACGCCGATCTTCTTCGCTGCCTCGGGTACCGTCTTGCCCCTCGACAGCTCCAACTCCGCCTCACGCAGCTTGAGGATGATCTGATCCGCCTGCTCGCGCTTTCCACGTGGCATCGATTGCCCTCCCAAGGGTTCGTCCACCTTGGATTCTCGCTCCAGAGGTGGACCCGTTTAAGGGGGGCAGGTCATCCCCACAGAGACTTACGGCGTTCCCGGTAACGCCGCTGCGAGTCGTCACCGGTCGTCGATGCCGACCGCCGGCCGGCCTGCTGCCGGGGGCACTGTCGATGATCGTGCCAGCACTGCCCCTGCGGCCGAGGGTCTGCCTGGGGGGCATGCCGTCGCGATTCCGGCCATCGACGCGTCGGTGCGTCGGACGTCGGCTCCGCTCAGCCAGACCGCGTACCCCGCGCCGGCGGAATCGAAGGATTCCGTGGCCCGTCGTGACCAGAGGCGTGGTCGCGCCCCGCCTGTTCGAGCCTACGGGCGAGATCCTCGCCACTCCATGAGGGAAGGAGGGTGTCACGCTGCGACGTGTAGTCGAGTCGACTCGTCTCGTACTGCTGCACGAATCGCACGGCATTCACCCAGCCGAGTGCATCGACCAGCGCCTCGAATCCGCGCTGCCGCAACTCTACCGGGTCGAGCAGTTCCTGCGTCATGGCAAAACCTCCGCTGCCCCCAACCATCGTCGCACCCGGGCCGCGCGGAAAGGGAGAGGGTTCTGCTCGTTGTCGAGGAACAGGGCGGCCGACCTCACGAACCGCAGCGCCGCGGATT
>CAZEJZ010000602.1:0-2168 GCA_964512415.1 uncultured Opitutaceae bacterium | reverse complement strand
CTCGACCCTCACCGCGTTGGGCGCCCTCCTCGCCCCGCGGCCCGCCTCCCCCTCTGGCGCTGCCACGGCGGCGTCCTCTCTGTCCACCGGCCTGCCCGGCATCGATCAGGTTCTCGGGGGGCTGCCCCACGCCGCCTTGACGGAGATCGTCTGTGACTCGCCCAGCTGCGGGGGACACTTGGTGCTCGCCGGGTTGCTGGCCACGACGCGCCAGGCACGGCTCCGCGTCGCCTTGGTCGATGCGACCGATGCATTCGATCCGGCCTCGTACGCCTCCGCCTCGTTGGAGCATTTGGTCTGGGTGCGACCGCGCACCCCCGAGGAGGCCCTTGCCGCCGCCGATCTGCTCGCCCGCGATGCCAATCTCGCCTGGGTGGTGCTCGATCTGCGGGGTGTACCAGCCACTCGGTTGAGCCGCCTGCCCGCGCCGCCGTGGTACCGACTGCAACGCGCCGTCGAATCCTCCGGCGTGGCCAGCCTGGTTTTCTCACCGCTCCCGCTCACCCCGTGCACGCGGGTACGCCTTCGGCTGCGTCACTCGCATGCCCTCACCTCGCTGCACGAGGAGCAATCGGTCCTGCTCACCCAGTTGCAACCCGAGGTGGATCGCCACCGATCCGCCTTCGTCCGTCTCGCCGGAGCGTGAGTCCTCTCCACCGCCATGGAGACACCCGCATCAGCGAAGGCGCCCGCCTTCTCAGTCCTGCTCGCGGCCGATTTTCCGCTGCAGGCCCTGCGCCACACTCGCCACGGACGCGAGCGTGATGAACCGCTCGGCCTTTTGTCCGGCACGCACCGCCGCGCCGTGATCCTCGCCGCCTGCGCGCAGGCCCGCGCGGCCGGCGTCGTGCTCGGCTCATCCCCGTCCCAAGCCCTCGCCCGCTGCCCGCGCTTGCAACTCCGGCTTGCCGAATCATCCGCCGAAGCGGAGGCCGCCGCCGCCTTGCTGGCGGTCGGTCTTTCACTCTCCCCGGTGGTCGAGGAAACCGGCCCGGGAATCTGCACCCTCGACCTCTCCGGTCACGCCCCCCACCAGCGGGAGCCCCGCCTGCGGACCGCCATCGTGCGGCTGCGCGAACTCGACCTGCAGGTCTCCGCCGGTCTGGCCGCGACCCCGCTGCTCGCACTCTACGCCGCCCGGGAATGCCCCGCCGGGGAAGTGCGCACCATCACGCAGGCCCGCGCCTTCCTCGCCGGGCTGCCACTCGCCGCGGCCGACCCGCCGGAGACCCTGCAGCCCATCCTCGCCCGCTGGGGCGTGCGCACCCTCGGCGACCTCACCGACCTGCCGCGCGCGGAAATCGCCCGCCGACTCGGCGCCGAAGGGCTCGCCCTCTGGGAACGGGCCGCCGGGGAAACCGTCCGGCCCCTCACGCCCTCACGCCCGCCCGCGCACTTCATCGCCCGCCACGCGTTCGATCACGAGGTGGGCACACTCGAGCCCGTGCACTTCATCCTGCGCCGCCAGCTGGACCGCCTCGGCCTCGATCTCGCCAACGCCGGCCTCGCCGCCGGCCGCGTGGAATTGCAGCTGCACCTGGAGGATCCACCCGATTGCGTATCGTCGATTTCACTCCCTGAGCCCTGCCGCGATCCGGCGACCCTCTTCCGCGTCCTCGCCACCCGCCTCGAATCGCTGCACACGGCGTCACCCGTCGTGGGCCTGACACTCCGCCTCGCGCCCACGCGCCCGTTGCTGCGGCAGCCCGGCCTGCTCGACGCCACGCTGCGCGACCCGCACGGCTTCGCTGAAACGCTCGCCCGCACCACCGCCTTGGTCGGCCCCGACCGCGCCGGCACTCCCACGGTCGAGGACAGCCGCCGGCCCGACGCGTTTCGCCTTTCCCCTCCGCCGGCGATCCTGCCCCCGCCGCCAACTTGCGCCTCCACCACTCCACCGGCGGTGCTCGGCCCTCCCCTGCGCCGCTTCCGCCCTCCGCGTCCCGCCTGGGTGGAACTTTCGGAGCATCGCCCCTCCTTCGTGCGCAGCAACGACGTGACCGGGGAGGTCACCGCCTGCGTCGGCCCATGGCTCGCCAGCGGTGAATGGTGGCGCGCCGACCTCGCCTGGCAGCGCGAGGAGTGGGACGTGCGCCTCGACTCCGGCGGGCTCTACCGACTGCTGCACCTGCCGGAAGGCTGGCAGCTGGAGGGGGAGTATGACTGAC
>CAZEJZ010000601.1:0-2176 GCA_964512415.1 uncultured Opitutaceae bacterium | reverse complement strand
CTTCTCGTCGCCCTTGGCCTTCTTCTTGGCCTCGAGCACGGCGTCGATCGCGCGCACGAGCGCCACGCCGCCGCCGGCGACGTAGCCTTCCTTCGCGGCCGCGCGGGTCGCGTGAAGCGCGTCGTCGACGCGGTCCTTCGCTTCCTTCATCGCGAGCTCGGTCGCGCCGCCCACCGAGATGATCGCCACGCCGGAGACGAGCTTGGCGAGGCGCTCGTTGAGCTTCTCGCGGTCGTAGTCGCTGGTGGTGCGCTCGATCTGCGCGCGGATCTGGTCGGCCCGGCCCTGGATGTCCTTGGTCTTGCCGCCGCCCTGCACGATCGTCGTCTCATCCTTGGTGATGACGACCTTCTTCGCGGTGCCGAGCTCCTTGAGCTCGACGTCCTCGAGGCTGCGGCCGATGTCCTCGGCGAAGAACGTTCCGCCGGTGACGACGCCGATGTCGCCGAGCATCGCCTTGCGGCGGTCGCCGAAGCCCGGCGCCTTGACGGCGCAGACCTGGAGCACGCCGCGGAGGCGGTTCACGACGAGCGCGGCGAGCGCCTCGTTCTCGACCTCTTCGGCGATGATGAGGAGCGGCTTGCCCGACGACGCGACCTTGTTCAGGATCGGCAGCAGCTCGGCGAGATTCGAGATCTTCTTCTCGTTGATGAGGATGAGCGGGTTCTCGAGCACGCACTCGGCGCGCTTCGGATCGGTCATGAAGTAGGGCGAGAGGAAGCCCTTGTCGAACGACATTCCCTCGACGTAGTCGAGCGTCGTGTCGGCGGTCTTGCCTTCCTCGATCTCGCAGACGCCGTCGGCGCCGACCTTGTGAATCGCCTCGGCGATGAGCTTGCCGATCACGGTGTCGTGGTTGGCGGACACGGTCGCGACCTTCTCAAGGTCGGCCTTGCCCTTGCACTTCTGCGCCATCTCGGTGACGGCGTCGCTGCCGGCCTGCGCGGCGGCGTTGATGCCGCGCTGGATCGCGACGGCGTTCGCGCCGGAGGCGATGTACTTCAGGCCGCCGTTGAAGATCGCGCCCGCGAGGACGGTCGCGCAGGTCGTGCCGTCGCCCGCGATGTCCGCAGTCTTCTTCGCCACCTGCTGCACCATCTTGGCGCCCATGTTCTCGAACGGAGCGGGGAGATCGATCTCCTTGGCGACGGTGACGCCGTCCTTGGTGATCTGCGGGCCGCCGTAGCTCTTCGCGAAGAGCACGTTGTGACCGACGGGACCCATCGTCACGGCCACGGCCTGCACGAGCTGGTCGACGCCGCGCTTGAGTTCCGCGCGCGCCGCCGCATCGAACTTCATCTGCTTCTGTGCCATGTGGATTGCCTTCTTTTCTAGCGGTGGGGTGCGTGGTTCACTTCGTCATGACGCCGAGCAGCTCGCTCTCGCGCATGATGACGTGCTTGGTGTTCTTGATCTCGATCTCGGTGCCGGCGTACTTGCCGTAGACGACGGTGTCGCCCTTCTTGACGTTGATGGCAGCGCGCTCGCCGTTCTCGAGCAAGAGGCCCGGACCGGTCGCGACGACGGTGCCCTGCATCGGGCGCTCCTTCGCGCTTTCGGGCAGGAACAGGCCGCTCGCGGTCTTGGTCTCGGGCTCGGTGGGCTTGATGAGGATGCGGTCTTCGAGAGGTCGGACGGTGGACATTGTTGTGTCTCTTGCTTTCTTGCGTGATTCGCGTGTGACGCGTGATGCGTGTTTCGTGTGACGGACTCGTGGCGGAAGGCGCGCGTGGCGTGGGCGGGCTCAGAAGCCCATGCCGCCCATGCCGCCCATGCCGCCCATTCCTCCCATGCCACCCATTCCTCCCATGCCACCGCCGTGGTCATGGTCGTGGCCGTGGCCGGCGGCTTCCTTCGGCTGCGGCTTCTCGCTCACCGCGCAGTCGCAGGTGAGGATGAGGCCGGCGACGCTCGCCGCGTTCTGAAGCGCGGTGCGGTCGACCTTCGCGGGAGTGATGACGCCCTGCTTGACGAGGTCGCCGTACTCGAGCGTGAGCGCGTTGAAGCCCTCGTCGCCCTTGAGCTCCTTCACCTTGGCGACGACGACGGTGCCCTTTTCGCCTGCGTTTTCCGCGATGGTCCGCAGCGGCACGCAGAGCGCCTCGGCGACGGCCTCGACGCCGGCGAGCTCGTCGCCGACGCAGTCCTTGCGGACCTTGTCGAGCGAGGAGATGGC
>CAZEJZ010000600.1:0-2177 GCA_964512415.1 uncultured Opitutaceae bacterium | reverse complement strand
TGACCACCCGCTCCTCCACCATGCCGCCAAGGCGCGCGCGCATGTCGAAGGCTGCAATCGCCTCCCCGCCCTCGATCGACACGACATGGGCAAACTTGAAATCGCCCGGGGCAACTGTCCCTGTTGCGCCATCCGACGGCTGCGCATCAATCCGGACAAGGGAAGCCTTTGAGTTCTTCATGACGCGATCTGATCCTCGGGGACACCATACCCCACGACTAGGTTGCGGGGAAACTGAACAGTGGCACAGGTACCCTCGCCGGGCTTGCTGCGCATGCGGAACCTGAGGTCCTGGAGGTTGCAGAGTTGGCGCACGATCGTCAACCCAAGCCCCGTACCTTCTTCCTGCTGCGTCAGGGGATTGCGAACCCGACCGAACCTGCTCAGCGCGATCGACAGTTCGTCCGGCGACATGCCCGGACCGGTATCGACGACACTGATGCACACGCCTTCGCCGGGCGGCGTCTCGACCAGGATCCGGATGTCGCCGTCACGCGGCGTGAACTTGATGGCATTCGACACCAGGTTGATGAGAACCTGCTTCGTCTTCAGCACGTCCGCCCGCACAAGCGGCAGAGCCTCGCGAAACACGGCCGACAGCCGCTGGCCCTTGGCCTGCGCCTGCGGCAGGGCAACAAGCTGGGTCGTGTGGATCACATCTCGCAGGTCGCAATCCTCGACCTGCAGGCCGCTCTGGCCACCCTCAAGCCGGGCAAGATCAAGGATCGTGTTGATGATGCCGAGCAGCTGCTGCCCCGCATGCTGGATATCCGCCGCATAGTCGCGCGCCTTCTGCGGATCGTCGGCAATGACCCGACCTACCGACAGGATCTCCGCAAACCCGATGATGGCGTTGAGCGGCGTGCGCAGGTCATGGCTCATGTGCGCCACGAACTCGCCCTTTGCACGGTCCGACAGCTCGGCATCCACACGCGCGGCCTGCAGCAGCATCTCCGAGCGACGCCGCGAGGTGGCAGCGCCCGCTGTCTCGGCATACGACCGAAGCAGGCCCGACTGCTTGCCTGCGTCCTTCTTGCGTGACCGCGTTGACGTCATGACCGCCTCTGATTTGCGGTAATTTTTAGACCTCTGCGGTTAAACACGTGTTGCGATCGGGACAAACCCGCCTGACGCAACGCCACCGACACGGCGTGTCCCTAACGCCGGGTAAATGAACAGGCGTGCATTTTCTGGATTACGGGGACAGTTGCAAGCGCGAGTGGCTCTCAGGGACGCGGCCGGGGAGCCGCCTGCACATCAAGGTACCGCAGGCCCCGCTTCAGCTCGTCGGTCATTTCGCGGGCCGCCGCAGCGTTCGGGATGATCCGTGGACGGAGGAAAATGAGAAGTTCGGTCCGCGCACCCTGGTTGCTCGTGCTCGAGAACAGGTTGCCAACCACCGGAATGTCCTTCAGGACCGGCACGCCGCTGTTGCTGCGGGTGTCGCTCTGCCGGATCATGCCGCCCAGCGCGATCGAATCCCCGTCCTGCACGGCGACCGTGCTCGAGATCCGGCGCTGCTGGATCGTGGGTGAATCGATACCCGAGGTTGTGGTCTGGACGGCCGAACTGACCTCCTGGTTCACGTCCACGAATACAGTACCGCCGCGGCTGATGCGCGGCGTCACCTTGAGCACGATGCCCGTGTCACGCAACTGGATCGAGTTCACGATCGTCGGGTCGGCCGCATCGCGGATACCTGTCGCGGTCTGCGTCACCACCGGAACCTGGTCACCGAACTGCAGGTTCGCCGGCTTGTTGTTGAGCGTCAGCAGCTTTGGCGCCGAGATCACCTGCACGTCCGTGATCGAACCCAGCGCACTCAGCGCCACCTCGACATCCGGGATCGTGTAGGTGAAGTTGAAGCCCGGCAGCGTCGGCGCCGGCCGCAAGCCGCGACCCAGCGAGTACTTCTGGTCATTGCTGTTCTTGAAGTACCACTCGACCCCGTACTTCAGGGAATCGTTGAGCGTGACCTCGGCGATCGTGACCTCGATCAGCACCTGGTCCGGCGCGACATCCACTTCCTTCAGGAAGCGCTCGAGCCCCGCATACTCGCTGCCCTTTGCCCGGATGATCAGCGCATTATTGGCCTGGTCCACGGCGATCTGCAGCGACGAACTGCTGCCGGACTGAACCGCCGCCGGCGGCGGAGGCGGCGGAACCGGTGCCGCGCC
>CAZEJZ010000599.1:0-2182 GCA_964512415.1 uncultured Opitutaceae bacterium | reverse complement strand
CGCCTCAAGCGGACCGGGCTGCGGCGTGGTCACCACCACCACCCCCGCACTCATCGCCTCCGGAATCACATTCGGCAAGCCGTCGCGGTCGCCACTCGCCGCCACGATGCCGGTGTGAACCAGGACGTCCGCCCACCTCAACGAACTCCACACCTCTTCGTGCGGCACCTGACCGCAGAGCTCGACGCACGATTGCAAACCGCTTGATGCGATCTGCTGACGGAGTTCCTCACGCAGCGGACCATCGCCCAGCATTCGCACCTCGAAGGTAAATCCGCTCTGGCGCAGTCGTCGGTAAAGGGCGACCTGCGCCGGCAATCCCTTCTTCTCAACGAGGCGGGCCACGCAGACGATGCGGAGCGGTCGCCGCGGGTGCCGCACCGGGCGAAATTCCGGGAAGTGGTCGAGCCCACGCCGGATCACATGGACCTTGCCCTCGCCGAGTCCACGCTCGCGCAGGGTCGCGGCCGCCATCTCGGTCGAGGTGTGCACGAAGCGCGCAGCGGCGACCTTCTCCGGCAGCCACGGATCCCCGCCGTGCTCGTAGAGATCGTACGCGTGCACCCCCACGCTGTAAGGCTGGTGGTTGAGCCGGTGCAGGATCCAAGCCGCGGTCGCCGGCGCGCCACCCCAGACAGCGTGGATCCATCCGTAGCCCTCACGTCGGAACTCCCCGTAGTGCACACCGGCGAAACCGGCCCCCAGCAGGTTCTCCAGCAACGTCAGGCGCGAGCCCGGACGCCGCGTCATCACGCCCCGCACGAGGGTCCAGAAGACACCCGGATAACGCACCGCGGCCCACGGAATGATCCAGAGCAGGCTCGCGAGCCGCCATTTGCAAAACGACGCAACGGGCAGTCCATCAAAACTGCCACCACCTCCCCAGAACGAGAACAGTCGCACGTCGACGCCCTGCCGCCGCACGGCGCGCACCTCGCGCTGGAGAAAGGTCTCCGACGTCTTGGGGAACGTCGTAAAGAGGTACGCGACGGTCCGCGCTCCGGGTGTCACGGCTTCCGCTCCCCCTCGGCCCTCGGTTCGACGGCAACGAAGGGCCGCCGCTCCAGCGTCACGTCCGCCGCCTGCGCCGCGACCTGCACGATCTCGTCAATCAGCAGCGTCGGGTCCTCCTCATAGCGGAGCCCGAGGAACGCGCGGCGGTACGCCTCGAAACGCTGCCCCTCCTGCATCCACGCGACCAGAATCCGCTCGAAGTCCTCGGCCGCCTCGATCTTCTCGGAACCCGCGCCGTTGCGGAAAAACTTCCACGTCAGCCGCTCCTGCGGCATGATGCCGCCAAAGGCGTTGAAGACGATCGGACAGCGGAAGTGCAGGGCCTTCGCGCATGTCGTGGTGCCGCCGCGCGTCACGATCACATCGCTCGCCTGCATCAGGCGGTGCACTTGGTCGGAATAGCCTTCGATGTACAGGCGCAGCGCGGGGTGCTGCGCACGCCAGTGCACGAGCGCGTGGTGGGTTTCCTTGTCGCGCCCGCAGATGACGATCGCCTGCACGCGGTGCGCGTAGCGAAGGAGCGCAGGAAGGAGTTCAAAGTGGTTATTCGCGCCGTTGCCACCCGTCGCGAGGAAGACGGTGAACCGGTCCGGTTGCAGGCCGAGTTCGACCTCGCGGAAGCGAGCGACGCCCGCGGCGTCGAAGACGTCGCGGTGGGCCCGGGGCTGCATCAGGTGCCCGCGGACGCGGCAGCGGTCGGCTGGAATGCCCCGGCTCACGGCGAAGTCGCGCGCCGTCGGCGTGCGCGAGTAGTACAGGTCGACCGAGGGCTCGATCCAGTTCACCGAGTAACCCCAGCCTCCGGAAAACTCGCCGCAGTACGTGACGCACTTCACCGGCTGCGGCGCGAGGATCTGCCGCGCGAGCTGGAAATACCCGCGATTCAGGCAGTCATGCACGCTGAGGATGAGGTGGGGCCGGTACTCGCGCAGCACTTCGGTGTAGTACCCTCGGCCGAGCGAAACCGTCTTTCGGTTGAGCAACGCCAGCAGCTCGATGATGGCGTAGTAGGCGCTGTGGAGGACGGGCATGCGCCGCTGGATCCAGTTGTAGAGGTGGACACCTCCGCGGTTCACGACAGAGGAACGCTCCAGCATTTGCTCGATCCGGACATCCACCCCATGCTGGTAAAGCTGGAAGCACCAGTCGGCGAACGCCTCGGCCCGGG
>CAZEJZ010000598.1:0-2189 GCA_964512415.1 uncultured Opitutaceae bacterium | reverse complement strand
GGCGCGCCGCGTGCGGATCAACGGGACGGAGATGAACGTGCGCGCGCGCGTCAGCCGCCTGCACGGCCTGAGCGGGCACGCACACATGGACGACCTGGCGCAGTGGCTGGTGTCGGACGGGCACTCGCCCGAGCTGGTGCTCCTGAACCACGGGGACGAGGCCTCGCGCCAGGGCGCCGGCACGCGCATCGCCGACCTGGTGCAGAGCGACATCGGCCTGCCCGGATTGATGGATCCGATCGAGATCGCGTGAGATCAGGCCGGTTCGCGTTCGATCACGGCATTTGACGGCATGTTCGATGAAGATCCCTCCCAGGGGGTTGGGCTGGGTTGATTCTCGGACTGTGAATTGGCTGTTGGGGAACCGTCGCGAGGTGCAGCGTTGGCGTGAGGTGCTCGTAGGATCGCCAGTGTTCCACGTGGAACATCTCGCAACGCACACCGTGGAGAGACCTGTGTCGAAGCAACAAGGTGATCGTGGTCGACCTGCCGCCTCGCGACTTGGCCGTGGCTTGGGGAGCTTGATTCCGGTGCCAATCCAAAAGCCGGTGACGCCGCCCGCTGCCGCACCTGTGGAGGCGACGGAGGTGAAGGCTGTTTCTGCACAGGCAGCGGCGGCCGGTGTGGCCGCGCGGCCGACGGCCCGAGGGAACGCGGTGGAACCTGCGGAGCACGGCGCGGCACCCGACCCGGGCGCCGTGCAGTTCCTGGCCACCGCCTCGATCCGGCCGGGGAAGTACCAACCACGCGGCTCCATGGACCCCCAGGCGCTGGACGCGCTGGCCGCCAGCATCGAGACCTCCGGTCTCATGCAGCCGGTGGTGGTCCGTCCGACGTCGGAGTCTGGGGTGTACGAACTGATCGCTGGCGAGCGGCGCTGGCGCGCCATGACCCGGCTGGGTCGTTCCGAGATCCCGGCCATCGTGCGCGAGGCAGGGGATCACGAAGCGGCCGAGCTGGCCCTGATCGAGAACCTGCAGCGCGAGGACCTGAATCCGATGGACCGGGCCTCAGCGCTCCGGCGCCTTTCGGATGAGTTCGGGCTGACGCACCAGCAGTTGGCCGCACGGGTGGGCCTGGATCGTGCGACAGTCTCTAACTTGTTGCGGCTCAATGATTTGGATACGCATGTTGCGGGCTTGGTCCGCGCGGGGTCGCTCTCGCTGGGACACGCCAAGTGCCTGCTGGGGGTCGCTGATGTGGCTAGTCGGCGTGCGCTCTCCGATGCGGCCGTGGCCGGTGACTGGAGTGTTCGTCAACTCGAGACCAAGCTTCGTGAGGGTGGGACTGTTCCACGTGGAACGCGCACTGGCAGCGGCAACCGTGGAGGTACGTCGGCACACCTCGCCGACCTGCAGCGCCAACTGGAGCAACACCTGGGAACCCGTGTGCAGCTTCGGGTGGGGCGCAAGAAGGGTGCCGGTGAGCTGCGCATCCAGTTCTTCTCGCTTGACGAATTCGATGGGCTGATGGCGCGGATCGGATTCCGTGGCAACAACCTTGTTGTATGACCGATAACAACACCACCACCTGATCGTCCCTCGTCGATACTGCGCACTCGCACCCACGCACCCACGCACCCCACGAAAGCACCCCATGCTCCGCACCCTGTCCGCCGCGCTCACCTCGCTCGCCCTCATCGCCGGCTCCGTCGCCGCCACCGCCGACGACGCCCCGAAGGCCAAGGGCCCCATCACCTGCTCGATCGACGACGTCCACTCGATGGCGATGTTCCGCGTCCAGCACATGGGCGCCGGCGCGTTCTGGGGCCGCTTCAACGACGTCGACGGCAGCTTCACCTTCACGCCCGGCAGCGCCGACGGCATGAAGTTCGACGTCACCATCAAGACCGAGTCCGTCGACAGCGGCAACGACAAGCTGAACCAGCACCTGCGCAGCCCGGACTTCTTCGCGTCGAAGGACTTCCCGACCATGACGTTCAAGAGCACGGGCGTGAAGATGTCCGACGCGACCCACTTCACCGTGACCGGCGACCTGACCCTGCACGGCGTGACCAAGCCCGTCTCGGCCAACGTCGAGTTCGTCGGCATGGCCGACAAGGGCATGGGCGCCCGCGCGGGCTTCGAGGCGACGTTCACGATCAAGCGCAGCGAGCTCGGCATCAAGTACGGCGTCGAGAAGGGCGCCGTCGGTGACGAGGTCCGCGTCGTCGTCGGCCTCGAGGGCAC
>CAZEJZ010000597.1:0-2191 GCA_964512415.1 uncultured Opitutaceae bacterium | reverse complement strand
AGCCGCTGCTGGTCTCCGTCCGCTCCGGCGCCCGCGCCTCGATGCCGGGCATGATGGACACGATCCTCAACCTCGGCCTCAACGACGCCACGGTCGAGGGCCTGTCTCGACAATCCGGCGACGAGCGCTTCGCCTGGGACAGCTACCGTCGCTTCATCACCATGTATTCGGCGGTGGTCCTCGACGTTCCTCATCACACTTTCGAGGACATCCTCGAAAACCACAAGAACCTGTCGGGATACTCGCTCGACACCGACCTCGCCGCCGACGACTGGCGCGAGGTGGTGGCCGCCTACAAGGAAGCCGTACAGGACGCGACCCGCAAGCCGTTCCCGCAGGACACCACCGAGCAGCTGTGGGGCGCGATTGCCGCTGTGTTCGGCTCGTGGCAGAACGACCGTGCGATCACCTATCGCCGCATGTACGAGATTCCCGACTCCTGGGGCACCGCGGTAAACGTCCAGGCGATGGTCTTCGGCAATCGCGGGGAGACCTCCGCGACCGGCGTCGCCTTCACCCGCAACCCGTCCACCGGCGAAAAGGCGCTCTACGGCGAGTTCCTGGTCAATGCCCAGGGCGAGGATGTGGTCGCGGGCATCCGCACGCCGCAGAACCTCACCGAGCAGGCGCGGATCGAGGCCGGCACCGATGCGCCGTCGCTGGAAGCGCTGATGCCGGGGACATTCCGCGAGCTGACCGGCGTGTTCGCCCTGCTCGAGCAGCGCTACCGAGACATGCAGGACGTGGAGTTCACCATCCAGCAGGGCAAGCTGTGGATCCTGCAGACGAGGTCCGGCAAGCGTACGACGAACGCTTCGCTCCGCATCGCGGTCGACCTCGCGAACGAGGGCGTGATCACGCGCGAGGAGGCGGTGCTGCGCACCGAGCCCGCGGCGCTGGATCAGCTCCTCCATCCCACGATCGACCCGACCGCGCACAAGAACGTCGTCGCGCGTGGCCTGCCGGCGTCACCGGGCGCCGCTCACGGCCGCATCGTGTTCGAGTCGAGCGAGGCCAAGGCGCTCAAGGCCCAGGGTCACGACGTGATCCTGGTGCGCGTGGAAACCAGCCCGGAGGACATCGAGGGCATGGTCGCGGCGGCCGGCATTCTCACGGCTCGCGGCGGCATGACGAGCCACGCCGCGGTCGTCGCGCGCGGCATGGGCAGGCCGTGCGTGTGCGGCGCGGGCACGGTCCGCATCGATGCCCGCGCTGGGACGATGAAGGTGCCGGGCCGGACGTTCCAGCGCGGCGACACCATCACCATCGACGGGGCGACCGGCGAGGTGCTCGAAGGTCAGGTGCGCATGCGCCAGCCCGAGCTCTCGGGCGACTTCGCGACCATCATGGCCTGGGCCGATTCCGCGCGCCGGCTGGGCGTGCGCGCCAACGCCGACACCCCGCGCGACGCGCGGCAGGCGCGTGACTTCGGCGCGGAGGGCATCGGCCTGTGCCGCACCGAGCACATGTTCTTCGAGAAGGATCGCATCCTGGCCGTGCGCGAAATGATCTGCGCCGACGACACGGCGGGCCGCCGCCGGGCGCTGGCCAAGATCCTGCCGATGCAGCGCGCCGACTTCGTGCAGCTCTTCGAGATCATGGCCGGATTGCCCGTCACGATCCGCCTGCTCGATCCACCGCTGCACGAGTTCCTGCCCCACCAGGATCACGAGATCGAGGAGGTCGCGCGCGAGCTGTCGACACCGGCCGCGAAGTTGCGCGCGCGCGTCGAGGAGCTCTCCGAGTTCAACCCCATGCTGGGGTTCCGCGGCTGCCGCCTGGCGATCCGCTATCCCGAGATCGCCGAGATGCAGGCCCGGGCCATCTTCGAGGCGGCGATCGCGGCCGGCGAGAAGACCGGCAAGCCCGTGGTGCCGGAAGTGATGATCCCGCTCGTCGCCTACCGGCGTGAGTTCGACCTCGTGGCGGCCGTGATCCGCGAGGCGGCGACGGCGGTGGAGCAGGAGACAGGGCGCAAGCTCGCCTACCAGATCGGGACGATGGTCGAGCTGCCGCGCGCGGCGCTGAAGGGCGACGAGATCGCCGCCGGCGCGGACGGCGCGGAGTTCTTCTCCTTCGGCACCAACGACCTCACCCAGACCTGCCTGGGGCTCAGCCGCGACGACGCCGCGCCGATCCTCTCCGACTACGCCGACAAGGGCGTGTTCGAGGTCGACCCCTTCGTCTCGAT
>CAZEJZ010000596.1:0-2197 GCA_964512415.1 uncultured Opitutaceae bacterium | reverse complement strand
GCCGACGGAGGCGACATTGCCGGCGCGGGAGCCAAACATCCGCTTGGTGATGGCGCGGGTGCCATTGATCCCGATCAGCCAGTCGCTCTCGGAGCGGCAGCGGGCGGCGTCGGCGAGGCCGGCGAGCTGGCTGCCATCGCGGAGATTCCGGAAGGCGGTGGCGATGCCCTCGGTGGTCATCGTCTGCATCCAGGCGCGCTTCACCGGCAGCTTGCAGCGGGCGAGCTGGTAGATGTACGTGAAGATCAGCTCGCCCTCGCGTCCGGCGTCGCAGGCATTGATGACCTGGTCGACGTCCTTGCGGGCGAGAAGCTTCTTGAGCAGGTCGAAGCGGTCCTTCGTGTCGCTGATCGGCTTGAGCCCGAACTTTTCCGGAATGATGGGAAGCGCCTCGAGGCGCCAGAAACCGTATTTCTTCTTGTCGATGTCCTCGGGCATCTCGAGCTCGACGAGGTGACCGACGGCCGAACTGATGATGTAAGCGTCGTTCTCGTAGACGTCGCCCTTCTTGGGAATCTTGCCGAGCGCGCGCGCCAGATCGGCGGCGACGGAAGGCTTTTCGGCGATGACGAGCGACTTCATGAGTCGCGAGGCGTTAGGCTCCGACGCCGCGGATTTCAAGGATTAGTTTTTTTCGTGACCGCCCGGCGAAGGGCAAAGCATGGCCCTCCGCCTGCGGCGCGGAGTCGGCGCGCGGCGCGCGAAAATCGTCGCGAACGTCGCGGGGAGGCAGCGCGCGGTCAAGCGGGCGCGACGCCGCGCGGGGTGGACGCGAGCGCGCTGTCGAGGGCTTGGATGAGGGCCGACATCGTGTCGTCGGTCTCGTCGCCCATATTCGAGATGCGGAAGGTTTTGCCCTTGAGTTTGCCGTAGCCGCCGTCGATCACGAGTCCGTGCTTGGACTTGAGGGTCTTGTTGAGGGCGGCGAGATCGTAGCCGGCGCCGTTCGCGAAGCAGTTGAGGGACCGCGAGCCGTAGCGGGCCTCGGGGAACAGGGAGAACCCGTGGCTGGCGCCCCAGGCGCGCATGCGCTCGTTGAGGCGCAGGTGGCGCGCATAACGCGCCTCGATCCCCTCGGCTTCGATGTCCTCCAGCTTCGACTGGAGGGCGTAGATGAGCGGGATGACCGGCGTGCTCGGAGTCATGCCCTGTTCGTGGTTCTTCTGGAACTCCACGAAGTCGAAGTAATACCCGCGGTCCGGCGAGGTGGCGGCGCGGGCGAGCGCGCGGGCGGACACGGTGGCGAGGGCGAGGCCAGGCGGCATCGCGAGGGCCTTCTGGGAACCGGTGATGATGACGTCGATGCCGAGCTTGTCCTTCTCGATCGGAACGACGCTGAAGGAGCTCACGGTGTCGACGATCGAGATCACGTCGGGAAATTCGCGCAGCACGGCGGCGATGGCGGGGAGGTCGCTCATCGTGCCGGTGGAGGTTTCGTTGTGGATGAGGGTGACGCAATCGTAGGCCCCGGTGGCGAGTTCGCGGCGGAGGGCCTCGGGATCGACGGGCTTGCCCCAGTCGAAGCGCAGCGCCCCGGCGGCGCGGCCGCAGCGGAGAGCGACGTCGTTCCACTTGTCGGAGAAGGCGCCGTTCATGCAGTTCAGCACCTTGCGGCGGCAGAGGTTGCGCACCGCGCCCTCCATCACGCCCCAGGCGGAGCTGGTGGCGAGGTACACCGGGTCCTGCGTGAAGAACAGGGACTGCAGCTTGGGCTGGATGGCCTGGTAGAGGGCGACAAAGTCGCTGCTGCGGTGGCCGATCATCGGCCGGGTCATGGCCCGAAGGGTCTTTTCCGAGACGGCGATCGGACCGGGGATGAACAGTTTGTAGCTCATGAACGCGAGTCGGGGAGCTTAGGAGGCGGGGCCGGCAAAGGAAGCCGGAAGGCGAAAAATCATCGGGGGCCGGGGGATGATTCCGGTTGCGCCCCCGGCGCGAAACCCGTTTGCCGGTAGCTTGCCGGATGTCGTCGTGGCTCAAACGCAAACTCACCGCCTTCGAGGCCTACACGATCGATGTGATCTTCGGTCGCCGCGAGGATGCGGTCGCGACGGTCTATGCGGCGGTGCTGCAGGCGCTGTCGGCGGTGTTCAGCGCGCTCACCCAGGCGCGGCTGTGGCTCTACCGCAACCGAATCCTGCATGACCAGCCGCTCGGTTGCCTCGTGGTCGTGGTGGGTAACCTCACCGTCGGGGGC
>CAZEJZ010000595.1:0-2197 GCA_964512415.1 uncultured Opitutaceae bacterium | reverse complement strand
GCGGGTCGCCAGGGCGCTCTGCCACTGCGATGCGGTGGCGGGTGCTTCGCTCACGTCGCGCAGTTGCCGGGCCCGCTCGACGAATGCGGCCGCCGGGTCGGCCGGCACCGGCGCGGCGGCCCGGACCGGGCCGGCGGCGAGGACCGCCCGCACGCGCTCGAGCAGCGCCGCGCCCCCGCGGCGAAGCGGGATGCGCTCCAGGTCGCCGCGGCCATCGAGCACTCCGTCGGCCAGTCCCTGCTTCACGGCCATGGTCCCGAGCATCCGGTGTTCGAGCGTGTTCTCGGCGATCAGGTTCACGACGGTCACCGGGCGGAGCTGGTGCTTGCGCCAGACGCGGGCGACCCGCTGCTCGTAGCGGGCGGGGCTCCACGGCAGGTCGCAGTTGATCACCACGCTGGCCATCTGGAGGTTCAGCCCCACGCCGCCGCTTTCCGAGGAGACGAGCACCCGGCAGGCGGGGTCGTCGCGGAAGCGCAGCAACTCCGCGCGCCGGGCCGCCGGGCGCAGCGCGCCGGTGTGCAGCGCGAATCCGATGCGCCGCCGTTCGAGCAGCTCGCGCACGAGATCGAGCATCCGCAGCCACTCCGAGAAGATCACCACCTTAACGCCCTCCTCGCCGAGCGCTGCGGTCAGGACGGCGTCGAGCTCGACCAGCTTCGGGCAGTCGCCGCGGTCCTCGGCGTCGCCGGAGAGCAGGTAGGACGAGTCGCACGCCATGCGCATCATCGCGAGTTCGCGCATCAGGCGCTCCTGCTCGCGCGGGAGCAGGGCGCGGCGCTGGGACAGCGCGAGCAGCGCGGCGGCCTCGCGCTCGTGGTGGCTGTAGTGGCGGCGCTGCGACTCGGAGAGTGCGACCATGCGCTGGCGGTCATGGCGGCTGGGCAGCTCGTTCTCGACGTCGGCCTTGCGCCGGCGCAGCAGCACCGGCCGCAGCGTCTCGCGCAGCTTCTCGAGGTTCTGGTACGCGATCGGCCGCCCCCGCTCGTCGAAGCGGTAGTACTCGCGGTTGAAGCGGAAGAGCGGACCGAGCAGCGAAGGATCGAGGAACTCGACGATCGAGTAGAGCTCGTCGATGCGGTTCTCGAGCGGCGTGCCCGTGAGCACGAAGGCGTAGCGGCTGCGCAGCCGCTTGATCGCCTGCGCGGTGGCGGAGCGCCACGTCTTGATGCGCTGGGCCTCGTCGAGGATGACGACGTCGGGGCGCAGGCGGGCGTTGAGCTCAGTGAGGTCGCTGCGGACCTGCTCGTAGGTCACGAGGCTGAAGAACGGCGCGCGATCGTAGGCGGCAAGGCGCTGGGCGCGCGGGCCGTTGACGGCCTGGCACGGCAGTGGGGTGAAACGCTGGATCTGCTCCTCCCACTCGGCCTTGAGGGAGGCCGGGGTGACGACGAGCACCCGGCGGGCCTGGCCGAGGCGGTGGAGCAGGGCGGACGCGGCGATGGCTTGGATCGTCTTCCCGAGACCCATCTCGTCGGCGAGCAGCGCGCGCTCGGTGAACGCGAGGTGCAGCATGCCCTCGCGCTGGTAGGGGAAGAGCGGGACGGTGGTTTCGCTGAGCGGGTGGAGGCCGGCTTGGACCTTCTGCTCGTACTCGCGGCGCAGGCGCTGGCGCTCGGCGACGCGGCGGCGCCGGTCCAGCCAGGGGGCGACCTCTTGGGAAAGGCGTACGCTCGCCAGCGGATGCTGCACGAGGTCCGCGACGAGGCGCGGGGCGGAGGCGGCGTCGCGCAGGCGGCCGTCGGCAGCGAAGGCCGCGCGGAGCCGCGCGGGCAGATGATCGAGACCCGATTCGACCCGCAGCGTCTGCCCATCGCCGTCGGGCACGATTTCCGTCCGTTCGGACTGAGCATCGGCCCGCTGGGCGGCGGCGAAGGCGGCGGGCTGGGTGGCCTCCAATTGGAGCAGCGTGGCCTCGACGTGCTTGCACGTGCCGAGCCCGCTGGTGCGGAAGTCGACGCAGGTGCAGGCGAAGCGCCGCTCCGCGAGATCGCGGATTTCGACGTCGTAGGAAAAGCCGCTTGCGGACAGGACGCGGAAGTTGCTGAAGACCGGGTGTTCCGGCGTGCGGTTCTCGACCTGCGGCTTTTCCTCGCGCGCGCGCTGGCGCCGCCGGGCGATTTCGTCGTGATCGGGGGTGCGCCAGTCGTGCAGCGGCGGCGTGCGGGGATCGGGGCGCATGGGCGGGTTCTCCGCC
>CAZEJZ010000594.1:0-2206 GCA_964512415.1 uncultured Opitutaceae bacterium | reverse complement strand
AACGTCTGGCATGGCTGGACCGACTGTTCGTCGCGATCCGCTCTGATCGGCTGGAAGGCGTGTTCTCCCAGAAGATCGGGACCTTCATCACCGCCTGCCGGCTGCGGCCGCGGCAGAACTTCATGAGTGCCGCGACGCACCGCTATCGTTGGGACTTGGTCGTCGGTGCCGAGGTGCAGCGGGAGGCGGCGTTCTACAAGCAACTCGCCAACGACATCATCTTCGAGAGCCCGCAACTCCAGCAGATGGAGCACAAGGCCCGGAAGGTGCTCTTCGATCTCTGGGAATCCGCCTGGCGGAACCACGTCGCGCGCGAGGGGCGGGTGATCCGCATCCTTCCGCCGCGCGTCGGACGGCTGATCGACGCCGCCGGCACCGAGGCGGAGAAGGCGCGGCGGATCTGCGACTGGCTGGCCGGGCTCACCGACGGGATGATCGTCCGCACCTATCGCCGGCTCTTTGAGGCCGACTTCGGCAGTCTGCGCGACCTGAGCTGAGCCGACTCGCAGGGCGGTTGAGTGCCCTCAGGAGCGATCCGTTTCGGCGGTCGAAGGTCCCGGCGGCAGACGTCCGTCCTGCACCGCCTCCCGGAGCATTTCCTCGGCGAGTTCCCAAAGCGTGGATGACCCCTCGGCGATGTGGCGGTTGCGGGCCACGACGCGATCGTGGGTCACGCCATGGCGGCGCCAGGCGGATCCCTGGGTCAGGAGGTTGAGCAGCACCGGTTGAAAACGATCGACGGCGGTGGCGAAGCGCGCCTCGGGTGTCGCCTTCCCCTCGAATTCCTCCCAGAGCGCACGGAATTCCTGCGCTTGGTCCTCCGGCAGCAGGCCGAAAATGCGCTCCGCCGCCTGCGCCTCCCGGGCGTACTGGTCCGCCATGCGCTGCACGTCGTACGCAAACGTATCCCCGGCATCGATCTCCACCAGATCGTGGATGATGAGCATTTTGAGGACCCGCAGGAGGTCGAGATTGGGCAGATTCGCGTGCTCGGCCAGGACGATCACCAACAGGCAGAGGTGCCACGAGTGCTCGGCGTCGTTCTCCGCCCGACCACTGTGGATCAGCACGGTCTGGCGGTAGATGTCCTTGAGCTTGTCGACTTCAACAATGAACTGAACCTGACGGGCGAGGCGGGAGTCGGGCACGTCCCACGATCGAACGCTCCGCCCGCCTTTGGCGAGCGCGACGTGACTGCTGCACCGTGATTGCATGTGTCGGCGGGGCCGGCTGCCGCAGGGTCAAACGGCCTGTTTCCTTGCTTGCTTGCCCCCCCTGCGCGGCGTTTCGTTGAGGGCCTTTTGTCCGAATGAAAATTCTCGTTGCCGATAAGATTTCACCCAAAGGGGTCGCCTACCTGCGTGAGCAGCCGGGCTTCGAAGTCATTGAGGCCTACGGGTCCTCTCCGGAGAAGGTCCTGACGCTGGTGCGCGATGTTCATGCGATCGCGGTCCGATCGGAGACGAAGATCTCCGCCGACGTGATCGCCGCGGCCCCGCTGCTGCGGGTGGTGGGCCGGGCCGGGGTGGGGGTCGACAACGTGGATGTGGATGCGGCGACGGAGCGCGGGGTCATCGTGATGAATACGCCGTCGGGCAACACGATCGCCACGGCCGAGCTCACGTTCACGCACTTGCTCTGCGGTGCGCGGCCCGTCCCGCAGGCGGCGGCCTCGATGAAGGCGGGCCAGTGGGACCGCAAGAGCTTCAGCGGCATCGAGCTGTTCAAGAAGACGCTCGGCGTGGTGGGCCTCGGCCGCATCGGCAGCGAAGTGGCGAAGCGCGCGCAGGCCTTCGGGATGCGCGTGCTGGCGTACGACCCCTACCTTGCGCCGAGCCGGGCCAAGGCCATGCAGGTCGAGCCTGCGACGCTCGATGAGCTGCTTGCCCAGTCGGATTACATCACCGTCCACATGCCGCTTACGGACGATACGCATTACATGATCGATGAGGCGGCCTTCGCGAAGGCGAAGAAGGGGCTGCGGATCTTCAACTGCGCCCGCGGCGGGATCATCAAGGAGAGCGCGCTGGTCGAGGCGATCAAGTCGGGCAAGGTCGCGGCCGCGGGTCTCGATGTGTTCGAGGACGAGCCTCTGGCGAAGGACAGCGAGCTGCGCACGCTTCCGAACGTGGTGCTCACGCCGCACCTCGGTGCCTCCACCGCGGAGGCGCAGGAGTCGGTGGGCATCGAGATCGCCGAGCAGATC
>CAZEJZ010000593.1:0-2208 GCA_964512415.1 uncultured Opitutaceae bacterium | reverse complement strand
GCCAGTGTCGGCGCCGGCATCCTCGGCACCCAGTCGGCCGAGGCCGGGATCGTGACCATCGGTCTCGCCTCGGCCGGCAGCAACGGCGTCGATATCAGCGGCACCAACGCCGGGCTGCCTACTGGTTCCCAGGGGAACTATACGTTTTCAAAAACCGTTTCAAACTTCCCTTTGACTGGCGGTGGAACGCTCACTCTCATGAACTATGGGGGAAGTAACGGATCAACCGGTTTATCTCCCTCTGCGGGCTTGACGATCGCTGTTAATGGCGGAAACGCCTCACCGCACGATTTCGCTTACGGTGCATTAATTGGTGGAACCTCTCCCGGTGTAACCTGGTCTAGCAGCTATACAAAAACACTTTTTTTTCTCTACTACTTCGGCAACAAATCACCCAACTTCGGAGCCAACAGCTACCTGGGTTTTAAGACCAGTCAGGGCAATTACGGCTGGCTGAAAGCGACCTGGGACGGGACAAATTTCGAGCTTTACTCGGGCGCTTATGAGAGCGTCGCTGGAGTGTCCATCAAGGCCGGCCAAACGAGCTCCGCGGCCGTCCCCGAGATCGACCCCAGCGGCCTCGCCAGCGCGATGTCGCTCGTGATCGGCTCGGCAGCGATGCTCGAGCAGCGGCGGCGGAAGCGGGCGGCGGTGGCAGCCGAGTCAGCCACCGTGACGGCCTGATCGATGGAGAAGCGTCGCCAGAGGCTCCTGCTTGTCGGCTGGGATTCAGCCGACTGGAAGATCATCCATCCGCTCCTCGATTCGGGCGAGCTGCCGGGCCTTGCCCGGCTCGTCGAATCGGGCACCAGCGGCAATCTGACGACGCTCGAGCCGCAGCTCTCCCCGATGCTCTGGACGAGCATCGCCACGGGAAAGATGGCGTATCACCACGGCGTGCCGGGGTTCACTGAAGTAGACCCCGGCACCGGCGCCGTCGTGCCGGTGTCGGCCGCCACGCGGAAGTGCCGCACGCTCTGGGAGATTCTTGCCAGTCGTGGGCTGCGGAGCCATGTCGTCAGCTGGTTTGCCACGCATGGCGAGGAGGATCATCCCGGCTGCGTCGTCTCCAACATGTTCTGCCATGTTGCGAATACGCAGCCGGGGCAGGATCCGGCCGAATGGGCCCCGCCACCCCCCGGCACCACTTGGCCGGCGGAGCTGGCCGCGACGATGAGCGATCTGCGGGTCAGCCCGCACGACATCGATCCCGATGACCTGCTGCGGCTCTTCGTGCCGGAAGCCCACACGGTCGATCAAACGAAAGACCGCAGGCTCTGGGCGCTCGCTGAAAAACTCGCCGAGGCCTGCTCCGCCCACAACGCCGCCACGCATCTGCTCGAGACCGAGCCCGACTGGGACTTCATGGCGGTCTACTACCGCACGGTCGACGAGATCAGCCACCTGTTCATGCCCTACCATCCGCCGCGGATGGAGGGGATCCCCGAGGCCGATTTCGAGCTCTACAAGCAGGTCGTCACCGGGATCTACAAGCTCCACGATCTCTTCGTCTGCCGGCTGATGCAGCTTGCCGGCCCCGACACGGCGATCGTCCTCGTCTCCGACCACGGCTTTCACAGCGATCACCTCCGGCCGAAGTTCACGCCGCGGGTGCCGGCCGGGATCACCGTCTGGCACAGGCCGCAGGGCGTGTTTGTCGCCAGCGGCCCGGGCTTCAAGCGAGACGAGCTCGTCTATGGCGCCCGGCTCCTCGATGTCGCCCCCACGATCCTCCATTGGTTTGGCTTGCCGGTTGGCGCCGACATGGAAGGGCGCGTCCTTGCCGACGTGTTTGACGGGCCGAGGCGGCCGGTCGAGACGGTGCCGACATGGGAGACTTTGGCAAGCACCCGCAAGGCTCGAAAAAGCCTCGGGGCGGGGGCCGACAAGGCGCTCCTCGAGCAGTTCGTGGCCCTCGGCTATATCGACGAGATCCCCGACGATCCCGGCCAGGCGGCCACCGAGACCAACCGGGAAAACGACTGGAACATCGCCCGGGCGTGCATGTATGGACAGCGCTATGAACAGGCGCTGCCGCTGCTCGAAAACTGTTTTCATGCGGCCCCGTTCCGCACCGACTATGCCCAGGTGCTCGCCACCTGCCAGATGCAGCTCGGCCTCCTCGACGAGGCCGATGCCGCGGTCGCGAAAGCTGCCGAAACCTTCGGCCGCACCGAGCAGGCCGATCTTGTCCGGGCGTCGATCGCG
>CAZEJZ010000592.1:0-2218 GCA_964512415.1 uncultured Opitutaceae bacterium | reverse complement strand
CACACCCCCGGCATCTACGTCGACCGGATCCTGCAAGGGGAGCGGTACGAGAAGCGGATCGAGTTTCGTACGGTGCAGGGAGCGGCCGCTTCCCGCAAGGAGAGCCCGATCCGCGAGCGCATTGCGCGCCGGGCGGCGCGGGAGTTGCGCGACGGCTTCTACGTGAATCTCGGCATCGGCATTCCGACGCTGGTGGCCAATTTCATCCCTCCGGGGCTGGAGGTCACGCTGCAGTCCGAGAATGGATTGCTCGGGATCGGCCCGTTCCCCGCGGAGGAGGCGGTGGATGCGGATTTGATCAACGCTGGCAAGCAGACGATCTCGACGTTGCCGGGCTCGGCGTTTTTCTCGAGTAGCGACTCGTTCGCCATGATCCGCGGTGGGCACATCGACCTCTCGATCCTTGGCGCGTTGGAGGTCTCGGCAAGTGGTGACATCGCGAACTGGATGGTGCCCGGAAAGATGGTGAAGGGCCCGGGCGGCGCCATGGACCTCGTGGCCGGCGTGGCCCGCGTCGTGGCCGTGATGGAACACACGTCGAAGGATGGTGCGCCGAAGATCCTGCCCGCGTGCACCCTGCCGATCACGGGACAGGGCGTCGTGAGCCTGATCATCACGGACTTGGCGGTCTTCGAGGTGATGCCGGACGGGGGCGGCCTGAAACTGATCGAGTTGCACGGAGACGCCACTCTGGAGGAGGTGCGGGCGAAGACCGGTGCGCCCTTCGTGGTCGCCCTGGCGGACGGAGGGGCGGAGCGATGAGTCCCGTCGCCTTCCTCGAGGGGCGGACCGCGCTGGTGACGGGATCGACCAGCGGAATCGGTCGGGGCATTGCGCATGCGCTGGCCCGGGCGGGTGCGAATGTGATGGTTCACGGCCTCGGCGACCCCGAACTTATCAGCGCGGACTGTGCGGCGGTGGCGTTGGAAACCGGTCGCCGCGTCGCGTGGAACGCGGCCGACCTGACACGTGCAGGTGAGGTGGAGCGCCTCATCGCCGTGACCAGCGAGAGTCTGGGCCCGGTCGATATTCTCGTGAACAACGCGGGCGTCCAGCACGTCTCGCCGGTGGAGGAGTTCCCGCCCGAGAAATGGGAGACGATTCGCTCGCTCATGCTCGACGCGAGCTTTCACGCGATCCGGCTGACGGTGGCAGGGATGAAGCAGCGAGGGTGGGGTCGAATCATCAACCTCGCCTCCGTGCACGGGCTGGTGGCGTCTCCGTTCAAGAGTGCGTACGTCGCCGCAAAGCATGCCCAGGTCGGTCTGACCAAGAGCGTGGCGCTTGAGCTGGCGGAGGCTGGCATCACCTGCAACGCGATTTGCCCTGGATACGTCCGCACGCCCCTCGTGGAGGGTCAGATCGCGGATCAGGCCCGGGTGCACGGGCTGCCTCGGGAGCGGGTGATCCGGGAAGTGATTCTCGCCGCCCAGCCGACCAAGCGTTTCGTGGAAATCGAGGAGGTGGCAGCCTTGGCGATCTTCCTGTGTGGAGACGCCGCGCGCTCCATCACGGGAGCCGCAATCCCGATCGACGGAGGTTGGACCAGTCGCTGACGCCCCGCGTCGATTGCCGGCTCTTGGCTCGGACTCACGAGGCTCTCCGCAGTCGTCGCACGGCGGCACGAGCGCACCCTGGCCGCCGCGCGGGCGCCGGCGCACGACCATGCCGCGGCGCCGGCGATTCCGACGAGCTCAAAAGGGAACTTTTCCGGACGACTCAGCCGACGGATGTCGTCGGGTGGAGACGCACCGTCAGCGATGCGAATCCGACCGTGCGCTGGTAGGTCTGCTCGCGTTCCACGTGGGCCTCGCTCGCAAGGACGTCAATTCGGTCGACTTGATGGCAGAGCTGCCGCAGCAGGGTGCGCGCGACGAGGCGGGCGTGGTGCGCGCCGATGCAGGTGTGCGGTCCACTGCCGAAGGCGATGTGGGGGTTCGGCTTGCGGTCGAGTCGCACTTCGTCGGGCTCCGGGAAAACCGTCTCGTCGCGGTTGGCGGAAGCCCAGCAGAGCGCGACCCGCTCGTCGGCCGGGACGATCTGACCGCGCACCTCGGTGTCCGCCGGGCAGATCCGTGCGGTGATCGTGAGGGGCGAAAGCAGGCGAAAAAACTCCTCCACCGCGGGCGTGTGCAGCTCCGGCTCGGCCTTCAGGCGAGCGAAGGTCTCGGGTGCGACGGCGAGGTGGTGAATCAAGGATGCCACCGTCTGGATGATC
>CAZEJZ010000591.1:0-2222 GCA_964512415.1 uncultured Opitutaceae bacterium | reverse complement strand
GATGAGCTGCGCGCTCTTCCGCGGGATGATCCCGAGAAGATCGACGGCATCGGGGGCCTTGCGGCCCTGAATCGTACGGGCCACCTCGCGCACCTTCTTCGGTGACATGCGAGCGTAGCGGGTGATGGCTTGGACTTCCATGGTTGCTTGGGGGATTCCCCGTGAGGGGCGACAGCAGCGGCACCGGAGAGGTGACCACCCTGCCCTTTTGTGAGGGGATGATGCGGGTCGGTGAGGACGGTTAAAAAAGGAGGCGGAAGACGGATCAGATCTCCTTGCGGGTCATGCCACCGTGCGCCTTGAACACGCGCGTCGGGGCAAACTCGCCGAGCTTGTGACCCACCATGTTCTCCGTGACGTAGACGGCGACGAAGGCCTTCCCGTTATGCACGTTGAACGTAAGCCCGATGAAGTCGGGCGTGATGGTCGAACGGCGGGACCACGTCTGGATGGGTTTCTTCGTGCCGCCGGACTTGGACGCCTTCTCGATCTTCTCGAGCAGGTGATAGTCGACGAAAAAGCCTTTCTTGATGGAGCGGGCCATGGTGAAAAAGAGCGATTACTTCCGGTTGCGGGGCGGACGGCCGTTGTGACGGACGAGGATCTGGCTGCTGGACGTCTTGGAGCGACGACGCGTCGGGAAGCCCTTGGCGAGCTGACCCCACGGGGACACCAGTTGCTGGCGACCACCACCACCCTTGGACTTACCCTGACCGCCACCGTTCGGGTGGTCGACCGGGTTCATCGCCATACCGCGCACGCGCGGGCGACGACCGAGCCAGCGATTGCGACCAGCCTTGCCGAGCGACTCGTTCGCGTGGTCCCCGTTACCCACCTCGCCAATCGTGGCGCGGCAGTTCGGGCTGAGGAGACGGACCTCACCGGACGGCATCTTCAACTGGGCGACGCCGTTCTCGACCGCCACCAGGACGATGGACGTGCCGGCGGTGCGCCCGAGCTTTGCGCCGCGACCCGGGACCAGCTCCACGCAATGCAGCGCGGTGGACGGGGGGATCAGGCTCAGCGGGAAGTTGTTTCCGACGAGGAAGTCGTTCGTCGTGGCCTTGTTCGAGGTCACGATCGTCGCGCCCACCTCAAGGCCCTTGGGGGCGATGATGTAGCGCTTCTCGGCCGAGGCGTCCTGGTACTGGATCAGGGCGATGTGGGCCGTGCGGTTGGGATCGTACTCGAGCGCGATCACCTTCGCCGGCACGTCGAGCTTGTCGGCGCGCTTGAAGTCGATGATGCGATAGAGCTGCTTGTGACCGCCGCCGCGGCGACGCGACGTGACGCGGCCGTAGACGTTGCGTCCGCCGGTCTTCGGCTTCGGCTCGGTCAGGGCGCGCTCCGGGCGCTTCTTGCTCAGGCCCGTCGGGCTGTTGAGCAGCGTGAAGCGCTGGGCGGGGGTGAGAGGACGGAAAGGTTTCAGAGCCATGGTAGGATTCTCCGGTGTTCGGCGAGCGCGCTTAGACGAGCTCGATCTTGTCGCCGGCCTTGAGGGTCACGATCGCCTTCTTGAAGTCGGAGGTCGTGCTCGGGCGGCCGGTGCGGCTGCGCTTATTCTTGCCGCGGTAGTTAAGGACGTTCACGCGCGTCACCTTGACCTTGAACGTCTGCTCAACGGCTTGGCGCACGGCGCCCTTGGTCGCGTTGGACGCAACCTCGAACGTGTACTGTCCGAGGTCCGCCGAGGCCTGGGTCGCCTTCTCGGTCAGACGAAGGAGTTTGAGAGTCTGGAGGGCGTTCATCTTAGTTCTGAGCTCCGTTGACGCGGGCGAGGATGGCCTTGAGAGCGGCCGAGCTGACGATGATCTTTTTGTACTGCGCGAGATCGAGCGCGTTCAGCTTCGCAGCCTCCTGAAGGGAGACGCGGGCGAGATTGCGAGCCGCCCGGGCCGTCTCGGCCGAGAACGGAGCATCGACGAGGAGCAGTTTGCCCTTCGGCTCGATGCGATTGACGATCGTGTTCACCTGGCGCGTCTTGGCCTGCGGCAGAGCCACGGACTCGATCACGACGAGTTCGCCGGCCGAAGCGCGATCGAAGAGCGCGCGGCTGAAGGCGAGTGAACTGACCTTCTGATTGATCTTCTTCGAGAAGTCGCGCGGGCGCGGACCGAAGACCACGCCACCGCCGACCCAGAGGGGCGAACGGATGGAACCGGCGCGGGCGCGACCGGTGCCCTTCTGGCGCCACGGCTTCTTGCCGCCGCCGGACACCTCGC
>CAZEJZ010000590.1:0-2224 GCA_964512415.1 uncultured Opitutaceae bacterium | reverse complement strand
GACACCGCGATGCGGTTCCTCAACGAGGATCCGTGGGACCGCCTGCGCCAGCTTCGCGCCCGGATTCCGAACATCTGCTTCCAGATGCTGCTCCGCGGCGCCAACGCCGTCGGTTATACCAATTATCCCGACGCCGTCGTTGCGGGCTTCGTCCGCCACGCCGCCGCCAGCGGCATGGACATCTTCCGCGTCTTCGACTCGCTCAACTACCTCCCGAATCTCCGCGTGGCCATGGAGGCGGTGCAGGAGACGCACGCGGTGTGCGAATCGGCCATCTGCTACACCGGCGACATCCTCGATCCGAGCCGCGACAAGTATTCGCTCAAATACTACGTCAAGCTTGCCAAGGAGCTGGAGCGCATGGGCGCGCACGTCCTCGCGATCAAGGACATGGCGGGTCTTTGCCGGCCGTACGCCGCGGAGAAGCTGGTCCGCACGCTGCGTGAGGAGGTCGGCCTGCCGATCCATTTCCACACGCACGACACGAGCGGGATCGCGGCCTCGTCGGTGCTCC
The DNA here is from genome assembly GCA_964512415.1 of uncultured Opitutaceae bacterium. GTDB lineage: Bacteria > Verrucomicrobiota > Verrucomicrobiia > Opitutales > Opitutaceae > UBA6669. Next base: position 1,710 of record CAZEJZ010000590.1, on the reverse strand, counting down.
GGGCCGCGGACGCCGGCGTCGACGTGGTCGACCTCGCGCTCGCCTCGATGAGCGGCAGCACGTCCCAGCCGAACTTCAATTCCATCGTCGCCTCCCTGCAGCACACGCCGCGGGACACCGGCCTGAATCTCGATCGGCTCGACCGTCTTTCCGATTACTGGGAGGCGGTCCGCGAGCACTACCGCCCGTTCGACACCGCGCCGCGCACGGGATCGGCCGAAGTGTACCTGCACGAGATGCCGGGTGGCCAGTACACGAATCTCAAGGAGCAGGCATCCTCGATGGGAATGTCGCACCGCTGGCCCGAGATCGCGCGCACGTACGCGGAGGTCAATCAGCTCTTCGGCGACATCGTCAAGGTCACGCCATCCTCCAAGGTCGTGGGCGATCTGGCGCTCTTCCTCTTCTCCCGTGGCATCAAGCCTGCCGACGTCGTCAACCTTGAGCCGGGTTCGATGCCCTTCCCGGAAAGCGTGATCGACATGCTGATGGGTGGTCTTGGCTGGCCGGAGGGTGGCTGGCCGGAAGCGGTCTGGCGGGCGATCCTCGGCGGAGCTCGGTACACGGAGGCCCGCGCCCGCTACGAGCTTTCGCTGCAGGCGGCGGCTGCCGTCCGTCCGCCGCGCGATGCGTCGCGCGATGCCGCGGAACTCGCCCGGCTCGCGCGGGAATTGGCCGAGAAATTGAAGCGCGAACCGACGACCGACGAAGTGTTCTCGCACCTGATGTACCCGCAGGTCTTCGCGGACTTCCAGCGGCACCAGCGCGAGTATGGCGATGTCAGCGTCCTGCCCACGCCGGCCTTCTTCTACGGGCTGCGTCCGGGCGAGGAGATCTCCGTCGAGATCGAGCGCGGCAAGGTGCTGATCATCCGGTTGGTGAGCGTGGGCGCACCCGACAAGGATGGGCGGCGCACGGTCAACTTCGATCTCAACGGCATGGCGCGCGAGGCCGCGATCCCGGATCGCAGCGTCGCCGCGAAGGCGGTCGCCCGCGCGAAGGCGGACCTCGCCGACCCGCTGCAGATCGCCGCGCCGATCCCGGGTCTCATCGCCGCCCTCTCGGTTTCGGTCGGTGCCAAGGTCGCGAAGGGTGACAAGCTCCTGATGATGGAGGCGATGAAGATGCAGACCACGGTCTACGCGCCGTGCGCCGGCGTCGTGTCGGAACTGTTCGTCGCCTTGGGCGACACGGTCGAGTCCAAGGATCTGCTCCTCCGCCTGCGCGCCTGAGTGCGGCGAGACCGTCGGGATGGTCCGGCGAGCCGCACGCAACGCTGCGCCGGGCTTTCCCGACTGCCGCCTAGGCGGGTCAGTCGCAGGCGCGTCGCGGCGCAGATCCGCCCTCCCGGCGTGCGCTCGTCGAGGGCGATTCCTCCGGTGCGGTCCCGACCGGGAGGGCCGTCACGCCAGGATGTCGCGGACAACCTCGCCGTGCACGTCGGTCAGCCGGTAGTCGCGGCCCTGGAAGCGGTAGCTGAGCTGCGTGTGGTCGAAGCCCAGGAGGTGGAGGAGGGTGGCCTGCAGGTCGTGCACGTGGACCTTGTTCTGCACGACACCGAAACCGAGTTCGTCGGTGCGACCGTAGGTGAAGCCGCCCTTCACGCCGCCGCCGGCGAGCAGGATCGAGAAGGCATCCGGGAAGTGGTCGCGACCGAGAATGTCGGAGGCCGCGGTCCGTCCCTCGCGGAACGGCGTGCGCCCGAATTCG
>CAZEJZ010000589.1:0-2241 GCA_964512415.1 uncultured Opitutaceae bacterium | reverse complement strand
GGTCTTCTATCCGTACGAGAGCGCAACCGCGCAGGAGGCGGCGTTCCGCGCCGGCCAGATCCACCTGACCAGCGAGGTCCCGCTGTCGAAGCTCGCGGCGTATCGACAGGGCCCGGACGCGGCGCTGCTGCGCTCCGATCCATTCCTCGAAACCGCCTTCCTCCGCCTCAATCTCGGCCGGCCACCCCTCGGCGATGCGCGGGTCCGCCGCGCCCTGGCCCACGCGCTGGACCGCACCGCCCTCGTCACCCGGGTGGCCCTCGCCGGTCAGACTCCCGCCCACACGCTCACGCCGCCTGGCACCGCAGGGTACACGGCTGGACCGGGGATCCCGGACTCCTTCGACGAGGCGCGCCGTCTGCTCGCGGAGGCCGGATTTCCCGGCGGCAAGGGGTTTCCCCGGCTGGAAATCATGAGCTTCACCAATGAGCTCAACCAGCGCCTCCTCGAGGCGATCCAGCAGATGTGGCGGCGCGAACTGGGCCTCGAGGTCACCCTCGCCCTGAAGGAGCAGCGGGTGTGGCTCGATGACGAACGTCAGCGCAACTACGCGATTTCCGCCGCCCGCTGGATCGGCGACTACGTCGACCCCAGCACGTTCCTCGAAGTCTTCCTCGCGAACAGCGGCAACAACGCCACCGGCTGGGCGAACCCCGCCTACGATCGTCTCGTGCGCGCCGCCGCCGCCGAGGGCGACGCGGCGCGCCGCAATGCGCTCTACCGGGAGGCCGAGGCGATCCTGCTGGACGAGGCCCCAATCGTCCCGCTCTACCACGGCACTCGGACGTTCCTGGTCCATCCCGCCGTCGAGGGCTGGACGCCCGCGCTCCTCGGCTTCCATCGTTACCACACGATCGGACTGAAGGCTCCCGGTACCGCGAGTCGCTGAATCCCACGCTCCCTCCTCCCTGAGCCTCCCCGTCCTCCCCGGATCCGCCGCGCATTGAGCGCCCGGGCCTTCCTTCCCCCGATGTCACGTCGCCCAGCCTCCGCCCCCGCCCCCGCTCCGCGCCCCCGGTCCCGCCTCAGCTGCGGCCTGCGTCCCGTCCTGCTGGGACTCTCCGGTCTGCTTCTCGCGCTGGCTCCCCTTCCCGCCACCGCCGCGACCGAACCCCCCGGCATCGTCCGCATCTGGCCAGGCTATCGCACGGCGGAGTCGTTCACGACCGTCGGTGAATTGCTCGGCGGGGGCGAACGCCGCAGCGGGCGGATCCTCCGCCGCACCCAGCCCAACTCCCGCGAGGGATTCTACTTCCTGACCCGCCTGCGGCTCGCCGAGGCACTGCCAGCCGCCGAGGTGCGGCTGGAGTTGGTCCTCCCGGCCAGCCCGAACGTGGTCACGCACCGGTTTACCCTCGACCTCCCTTCCGGCGAGCCGGTCCTGCACCTCGGGGTCACTGGCTCCGACTGGCCCGGAGCGGACAGCCGCCCCGCCGCCTGGCGCCTGAGCGTGCGGGCCCGGGACGCCGGACCGGTTCTGGTGCAAAGCCAGAGCGCTCTCTGGACCGCCCCCTGACGGGGCGCTTCGCGCGCGCGACGGCCCCGCTGCAGGAGTGCGCGGAGAGCCGGTTTTTCACTCGTTCCGTGCGCCGCGGTGGAATACTGATTTCGGCATGGACAGTCTTTCATTGCTGGTGGGAATCGCGGTGGGCGGGATGCTCGGAGTCGCGGGCGCAGCGGTGTTCTTCATGCTCAAGGCTCGCGGCGCCGCGGCCGCCGTGCTCGCCGCGGAGACGGCACAGCGGGAGCTCGAAGTCGCGCGCGGCGACGTGACGCGCCTCCGCGCGGATCTTGGCACCGCGCAGCAAAACGAGTCGGGCGCCAAGGCGTCCCTGGAAGCGGTGAAGGAACAGGTCTTCGTCCTCACGCGTCAGGTCGCCGCCGAGCGGGAGCGCGCCGATCAGAAGGCCGACCTCCTCTCCACCACGCAGCAGGAACTGCAGAAAGCGGAAACCCGCAGCGCGGAGCGGGAGCAGGCGATGCAGAAGATCCTCACCGAGCGCGAAAAATCGATCACCGACCTCAAGGCGGCGATCGAGCAGTCAAAGACCGCGCTCACCGACACCTTCAAGGCCACCGGCGGCGACCTGCTCAAGCAGAGCGCGCAGGCGCTGTTCCAGCAGGCCAAGGAGCACTTCGAGAATCAGCACAAGCTCTCGCAACAGGATCTTGAGGCGCGGCAGAAGGCGATCGACGCGACCCTCGCCCCGTTCAAGGAGCAGCTCGAGAAGAGCGAGCGGC
>CAZEJZ010000588.1:0-2244 GCA_964512415.1 uncultured Opitutaceae bacterium | reverse complement strand
GGGAAGGCGTTGCGCGTGAAGACGGCGGCGAAGTCCGCCGTCGGCCGCTCGAGCGCGAGCAGCGTGAGCGTCATCCGCGACGGCTTCGGCGCCTCGCGCGGCGTGAACTCGAAGCGGCAGGTTCCCACCCGGAAACCCGCGGGCAGGATCGCCTGCGTCGCCAGCCAGGCGCGGTGGGAGGAACGGTCGGCGAAGGTCAGATCGGTGCTCGGCACGGCCAACTCCTGTGCGCGTGGGCGCGGCGAGTGAAGTCGATTCTTCACGCCGCCGTCGCAAGATTCTTCGGAAATCCGCGACAATTTTATGGAAAGGCACGGGTCGGGGGCTTTATGCGTACGATCTCTCGTTTCTTTGTGAGCCTTCCCGCCCAGTCTTGTTTGCCTCTTCCGAACGCGTTTTCGCGCGCTTCGGACGGGGCGTGGTGCGCGGGCGCGGCTCCGACTTCATGAACGTTTCCGAAATCACCGCCAAGGCGAAGGTCCTCCTCGAGGCCCTGCCCTACATCCAGGATTTCCGCGGCTCCACGTTCGTCGTCAAGTACGGCGGCAGCTTCATGGATGATCCCGACCCGATCGTCCGGTCGCGGGTCGCCTACGACATCGCGTTTCTCGCCGCCTGCGGGATCAACGTCGTCGTCGTCCATGGCGGCGGCAAGGCGATCACGCGCGCGATGGAGTCCTCCGGCCTGAAGGCGACGTTCGTCAACGGCCTGCGGGTGACCGACGAGGCGACGGTCGCGATCGTGAAGCGCACCCTCGACGAGATCGTCAACCGCGACGTCTGCAACGCCATCGCGTCCGCACGGGGCAAGCCGAAGGGCCTTCCGGGGGATACGGTGCTGGTGTGCCAGAAGCTGACGGTCGACGATGATGGCAATCCGGTGGATCTCGGCTTCGTCGGCGAGGTCACGGAGGTGAAGGTGAAGCTGATCAAGAAGGAGATCGCGGAGGGCTTTGTCCCGGTGATTTCGCCCGTGGCCGAGGGCTACGATGGCAAGCCGTACAACGTGAACGCTGATTTGGTCGCGGGTCGGGTGGCCAGCGCGTTGCACGCGCGGCGGCTCGTGTACATGAGTGACGTGCCGGGCCTGCTTTCGGCCCCGCCTGATCCGGACTCGCTGATTTCGACGCTGAAGATCTCGCAGGTGGATGCGCTGAAGGCGAAGGGGATCATCGACAAGGGCATGCGGCCCAAGGTGGCGAGCGCGATCCGCGCGTTGCAGGAGGGTGTGCAGCGGGTCCACTTCATCGACGGCCGCCTGCCGCATTCGTTGCTGCTGGAGATTTTCACCGACACCGGGATTGGCACGGAGATCGTGCACGGTTGATCCGGGTGTCGCTTGGTCGCGCCCATACTCTTTCGATGAACCCGTCCGTCACCCGTCAGGCCGCCGCTGATCTCTACGATGCGCACGTAATGAAGAATTACGCGCGCGCCGCGCTGACCTTGGTGCGCGGGCGCGGCACGCGGGTGTGGGATGATGCGGGCCGCGAGTACCTGGATTTCACCTCGGGCATCGCCGTCAACGCGCTCGGTCACTGCCACCCGCGGTGGGTCGCGGCGGTGCAGCGTCAGGCTGCGGAGCTCGTGCACACGAGCAACCTGTTCCGCAACGATCTCCAGGCCGAGCTGGCGCGCCGCTTGGTCGGCTACGCTGGCCCGGGGCGGGTGTTTTTCTGCAACAGTGGCGCCGAGGCCAACGAGGCGCTGCTGAAGCTCGCGCGTCTCCACGGCGTGCGCAAGGCGGGCGGCGAGGAAGGCCGGATCTACGAGGTGATCTGCGCGCGCAGCGCGTTCCATGGCCGCACGTTTGGCGGCATGAGCGCGACTCCGCAGGAGAAGATCCAGAAGGGTTTCCGGCCGCTCACGCCGGGGTTCGTCTTCGCGGATCTCAACGATCTCGAGGGTTTCCGCGCCGCGATCAACGAGCGGACGGCCGCCATCTTCGTCGAGACGATCCAGGGCGAGGGCGGGGTGAACCCGTGCACCGCCGAGTTCCTCATTGGTCTGCGCACGCTGTGCAACGAGCACAACCTGCTGCTCCTCCTTGACGAGGTGCAGTGCGGCATCGGCCGCACGGGCGCGTTCTTCGCCTTCGAGCACGCCGGAGTTCGCCCCGATGCGATCGGCATGGCCAAGGCGCTCGGGGGCGGATTTCCGATCGGCGCGATTTGGACGGCTGAGCAGGCCGCGGATCTTTTCCAGCCTGGCGATCTCGCCGGCATCGAGGGTCCGGCGGACCCC
>CAZEJZ010000587.1:0-2251 GCA_964512415.1 uncultured Opitutaceae bacterium | reverse complement strand
GACACGGCGGCGGATGTCGCCCTGACGGTCACCGATGCGTCGGTCTCGGCGGCGAACCTGAACACGCTCGATGGCTACACCTCGGGCGTGGTCAATTCGAAGGCCGCGACCACGGTCACGGGTTCTGCGGGCGACTTCGGCACCCTCGTGGCGGCGCAGGCGAGCGGCACCGTCCAGTTGTCCGCTTCCTTCGCGGCCACCATCACGGGCAATTCGACGGTCGCTCAGGCGAGCCTCGTCGATGGAATCACCACGGGCACCGTGACGTCCACGATCGATGACACCTTCACCGCCGTGGCCGCCGCGGCCTCGACGGTGATCACTCCGGCGACGTCCGTCACCGCGAATGGCAACGGCGTCGATAACACGATCGATCTGGGTATCATGACCCGCGCGGTCGGGATCAACGGCCTCGGCGGCAACGATACGATCACGGGCACGTCCTTCGCTGATAGCATCAGCGGTGGCAGCGGCGATGACAGCATCATCGGCGGTCTCGGCGCTGACACCCTCAACGGTGGCAGCGGCGCCGACCGGTTCGTGCTGACCGACCTCACGGCAGTCGACACGATCCAAGACCTCAGCGTGACGGATAACGACGTCCTGGTCATCGACCAGTCCGACTTCGGGCTGACCGGGGGCATGGTCTACAAGGGCGCGCTCGCTGGCGTAAATCCTGCCGGCGGCGAAGACATCATCGTCATCGACGATGTCTCCTACGGGACCGACGGCGCTGCGGCTAACGCAGTCGGAGGCGTGGTCGGAGCGGGTTCGGCCAAGGCGGTCATCGTCTACTTCAACAGCACCACCGGATACGTGCATGTGATCCGTGTGGACGACGTGAATAACCCCCTGTCGGTCACTCGAGTCGCTCAGATTCAGAGCCTGACGACGCTTCCCAGCTTGGCAGGCACGGGCGCCGGCAACTTCGGCGGTCGCCCGTAACGCAGGTCTCCCCTCCGGCCCCCAAGCCGGAGCGACTCCCAAGCCTTCAGAGGCCCTCCCCGAAACGGGAGGGCCTCTTTTTTACCCTCCCCCAGAGGGTCAGGCTTTGTCCTTTGTTCTCGCCACGGCCGCCGGGCGCGGTGACCCGTCATTCAAGACCGATGGCAGATGCCCTCCGGGAGAGGGTCAGGCTTTGTGCTTTGTCGTCGATCCCGGAGTCACCGTGCCCGGTGGCTCGTCATCCGAGGGCGGGGTGGTCGGAGGGAGCGACCGGCGTTCCCAAGCGTTCAGCGTGCGGCTGACGTGGTGGAGGGTGCCGAGGTGAAGGTGTTCACCGAGCCAGCGATTTGACACGATTACGCGCTGTCGGAGCGAGGCGGCCAGGGCGATCTTCCATGGGGCCGATTTCGAATCGGTTCGCAGGTCGTCCGCCGTTTTGCCGAGTTGATCCAGCAACCCTTGCAGAAGCGTCGCGGCGCGCGCGGCACCCGACTCCAGAGTGCCGGGTCCACCGCGTTGCGCCAATTCGCGGTGCTGCTCCAGAAGCTCGCCGCGAAAGGCGGGCGAACCGAAGCACCACCCTTGCGACATCTCGTCGAAGCGTGCGTCCCGCCGCGCTGCCTCGCTCTCCTGCATCCAGCCGAGGTAGGCGACGTACTGGCGACGCCCGTCCGGAGAGTCCGTGCATCCACCCGCCTCCCGCAGCGCGGGCTCCGGATCATACCACTCCGGCCGGCGTACCGGGTTCATCATCCAGTGGAGGCTCGTCCACCGCCAGGTAGCGAGGTCCTCAATGGGACAGACTCCAGCCCTCACCGGGTTCAGGTGGATGTAGTGGCAGAGCGCGCCCAGATGGTCGCCTGGCTCGACGAGCAGGCTCTTGTAGCGACCTTGAAAGAGGTGCCCGCGCTCATCTCGCCGGTAGTTGAACCGCATCGCAAAGGTGCCCTGCAGCCACTGCATGCCCTCGACGAGGTTCGCACGCGGGGTCTCGAGGGCGAGGTGGTAGTGGTTGCGCATCACCGCCCAGGCATGGACGCGCCAACCCTGCTTCGTCGCCGCTTCTTGGAGTGCATCGACGAATGCGGCGCGGGTGCCGGTGTCGAGGAATACGTCGGCGCGGTAGTTGCCGCGATTGATGACGTGATAATGAGCTCCAGGAAATTCGAGACGCGGAGGCCGTGGCATGGCTCGGCGGTGCTGCGACTGCAAACGACAGTCAATAGCAAAGGACAAAGCCTGACCCTCGGCCCTGAAACGGGGGCGAATGACAAACAACAAAGCCTGACCCTCTCCGGAGAGGGTC
>CAZEJZ010000586.1:0-2255 GCA_964512415.1 uncultured Opitutaceae bacterium | reverse complement strand
GAGCGTCCGACGCCCAGAGGGCGCGGAGCGCGTTCCGGTCCTTCCAGACCCCGACCGCCAGGCCGGCGAGAAAGGCCGCGCCCAGCGCCGTGGTTTCCGCGACGCGCGAGCGGGTCACCGGGACACGCAGGAGGTCGCTTTGGAACTGCAGCAACGCATCGTTCCGTGCGGCCCCGCCGTCCACGCGTAGTTCCCGGAGTCTGCGCCCGGTGTCCGCCCGCATCGCCGTGAGGAGATCCGCGACTTGGAAAGCGATGCTCTCGACGGCAGCGCGCGCCACGTGAGCCGCGGTGCTGCCTCGTTCCAGGCCCACGATGGTTCCCCGCGCATCCGGATCCCAGTAAGGCGCGCCGAGTCCGGTGAACGCGGGCACGAAGCGTACGCCCCCGCTGTCCGGCACGCGGGCCGCCAGGGCCTCGATGTCGCGGGAGTGCCGAATCACGCCGAGACCGTCGCGGAGCCACTGGACGACCGCACCCCCGATGAAGACGCTGCCCTCGAGCGCGTATTCCAGCGGCCCATCCTTCCCGATCCGCCAGGCGATCGTGCTCAGCAGCCGGTGGCGGGAGCGGACGGGGTGCGTGCCCGTGTGCAGGAGCAGGAAGCAGCCGGTGCCGTAGGTCGACTTGGCCATGCCGGGCGTGAAGCACGCCTGCCCGAAGAGCGCCGCCTGCTGGTCTCCAGCGATTCCCGTGATCGGCAGGCCGCGGAGCGCCGGCAGCGTGGAAACCTCGCCGAAGAGTCCGCTGCTCGGCCGGATTTCCGGCAGGACGTCCCGGGGGATTCGGAAAAGCGCGAGGAGCGTGTCGTCCCAGTCGCCGGTGCGAAGATTGACCAGCAGCGTGCGCGAGGCGTTGGACACATCGGTGGCATGGATGCGTCCGCCGGTGAGCTTCCACAGCAGCCACGTGTCGACGGTACCAAAGGCCAACTCGCCGCGCGCCGCGCGCCGGCGCGCATTCGGCAGGTGATCCAGAAGCCAGGCGAGCTTCGTGGCGCTGAAGTAGGGATCGAGCTCGAGTCCGCTGCGCGCGCGGACGCTCCGAGCGACGCCGGAGCGGCGCAGCGCGAGGCACGCGTCCGCCGTGCGTCGATCCTGCCAGACGATCGCAGGCGCCAGCGGTTCCCCGGTGCGGCGGTCCCACAACAAGGTCGTTTCCCGCTGATTGGTGATGCCCACCGCGCGGAGGAGGCCTCGCGTCCGAGCCTGTCGGGCCGTGCGCGTCGCGACCCGGGCGACGGTCTCCCACAGGTCCTGCGGTGTGTGCTCCACCCAGCCGGGCTGCGGGAAGTGCTGGGGGAACTCCTCCTGAGCGGACGCGACGGGTCGGGCCTGCGCGTCGAAAGCGATGGCTCGCGAGGAGGTGGTGCCTTGGTCGATCGCGAGAACAAGGGCCATGGCGGACCGTCCCGGTTACGACAGCATCGCGGCGATGCAGGCGGTCAGGAAGCACGCGAGACTGCCGCCGAGCAGCGCTCGCCACCCGAGGCGTGCGAGTTCCCCGCGGCGCTCGGGGGCGAGCGCGCCGATGCCGCCGATCTGGATGCCGATCGAGGCGATGTTGGAGAACCCGCAAAGCGCGTACGTCACGATGATGCGCGTGCGATCATCGGTCAGGACGCCCTCGGACTGCAGGCGGCTCATCGAGAAGTAGGCGTAGAACTCGTTCAGCACCGTCTTCTCGCCGATCAGTTGTCCGGCCACGAGGAGGTTGCCGGATTCGACCCCCATCAGCCAAGCGAGGGGCGCCCCGAGCATGCCGAACAGGAACTGGAGCGAGAGGCCCGAATAGCGGCCGTGGCTCGCTTCGGCGATCCAGCGGTTCGCTCCCGTCCACTCACCGACTCCGGCCGTCAGGATCCAGTTGCAGAGCGCGATCAGCGCCGTGAAGACCAGCAGCATGGCGCCGACATTGACGGCGAGCTTCAGTCCGTCCGTCGTCCCGATGCACACGGCATCCAGGAGATTCGTGCCGGGCCTCTCGGCACTGAGGTGCAGCGACGAGTCCACCTTCTCCTCCTCCGGCAGGAGGATCTTGGAAATGATCAGCGCGGCGGGCGCGGAGAGCACCGACGCGGTGAGGAGGTGGGTCGCCCAACGCACCTGCTCGGCGGGATCACTGCCACCGAGGAGCGTGACGTACACGGCCATGACGCCGCCAGCGATCGTGGCCATTCCCCCCACCATGATCGCGAGCAGTTCGGAGCGCGTCATCGTGGGCAGGAAGGGCCGGATGAGCAGCGGCGCCTCGGTC
>CAZEJZ010000585.1:0-2257 GCA_964512415.1 uncultured Opitutaceae bacterium | reverse complement strand
TTGATCGCCAGGATGTCGTGCGGCGCGGGATGCCCGTCGAGCACGAAGTCACCCTTCTCGATGCGGTCACCGTGCTGCACGGCGAGGCCCTTCCCGCGCGGGATCAGGTACTCGACCGGCTGCGCGCTCTCGTCATCAGGCTTGATGATGACCTTCTGCTTGTTCTTGTAGTCCTTGCCGAACTCGACCGTGCCGGAGACCTCCGCGATGATCGCGTGGTCCTTCGGACGCCGCGCCTCGAACAGCTCGGCCACGCGCGGCAGACCGCCCGTGATGTCGCCGGTCTTCGCCGAGGCCAGCGGGATACGCGCAAGCACGTCGCCCGCCTTGACCTTGTCGTTCGGGTTCACCGAAAGGATCGCATCCACCGAGAGCAGATAGCGTGCGTCGACGCCGCGCGCGATCTTCACGGTCTTGCCGCCCTTCGATTCCTTCACCAGCACCGCCGGCTTCAGGTCCGAGCCGCGCGGAGAAGCGCGCCAGTCGATGATGACGCGGTTCGACGTGCCCTTCACCTCGTCGGTCTGCTCCTTCATCGAGAGCCCTTCGACGAGATCCTCGAAGTCCACCACGCCTTCCGCCTCGGTCAGGATCGGACGGGTGTAGGGATCCCACTGCGCCAAGCGCGTGCCACGCTTGACAGCATCGCCCTCGTCGACGTGGAGGCGCGCGCCGTAGGGCACACGCTGAACGGCCAGTTCCTTGCCTGCCTGATCGACGATGACGAGCGCGACGTTGCGGCCCATCGCGATGAGCTGACCCTGGCTGTTGCGGACGATGTTGCGATTGCGGACCTTGACGGTGCCGTTGAAGTTGCTCTCGACGAACGACTGATCGACCGTCTGGGCGACGCCGCCGATATGGAACGTACGCATGGTGAGCTGGGTGCCCGGCTCACCGATCGACTGCGCGGCGATCACGCCGACGGCCTCGCCGATGTTCACCGGCGTACCGCGTGCGAGGTCGCGACCGTAGCACTTCGCGCAGACGCCGTTGACGGTCTCGCAGATCAGGACGGAGCGGATCCGAACTTCCTGGATCTGCGCCTTCTCGATGGCGTCGACATCCTTCTCCTCGATCAGCTGGCCGCGCTCGACGAGTACCGCCCGGCTGACCGGGTCGACGATGTCCTCGGCCGCCGTGCGGCCCAGAACGCGGGCGCCGAGCGACACGATGACCTGTCCGGCATCGACAACCGCCTGCACGTTGATACCGCCGTCGGTTCCGCAATCGTCCTCGGAGATGATGGCGTCCTGCGCCACGTCGACGAGGCGACGGGTCAGATAGCCGGAGTTGGCAGTCTTCAGGGCGGTGTCGGCGAGGCCCTTGCGGGCGCCGTGCGTCGAGTTGAAGTACTCGAGCACCGACAGGCCTTCCTTGAAGTTCGAGATGATCGGCGTCTCGATGATTTCGCCTGACGGCTTGGTCATGAGGCCGCGCATACCAGCGAGCTGACGCATCTGCTTCTCCGAGCCGCGGGCGCCGGAGTGGGCCATCATGTAGACCGAGTTGATCGGACGGGTGCGCCCGCTCGACTTGTCGACATGGACGGCCGAGATGCGATCCATCATCTCCTTGGCGATCTGGTCGGTGCAGCGCGACCAAGCGTCGACGACCTTGTTGTACTTCTCGAGCTGGGTGATGAGGCCGTCGTTGTACTGCTGCTCGTACTCGCGGACCAGGCCGTTCGTCTGGTCGACGAACTTGGTCTTGGTATCCGGGATCACCATGTCGTCCTTGCCGAACGAGATGCCGGCCTTGAACGCGTGATAGAAGCCGAGACCCATGATGCGGTCGCAGAAGATCACCGTCTCCTTCTGACCGCAGTTGCGGTAGACCGCGTCGATCAGGCCGGAGATGCTCTTCTTGGTCAGCAGCTGGTTGACCAGGGCGAATTTCACGCCCGGCCGCTTGGGCAGGTGCTGGGCGAGGATCATGCGGCCCGGCGTCGTCTCGAGAATCTCGACGACCTCCTTGCCTTCCGCGTCGACGGACACTGTGCGGCCCTTGATCTTCGCGTGCAGCGATACGGCACCGGCAGCGAGCGCATGCTCGAGTTCGGCCATGCTGGAAAACAGCGTGCCTTCGCCCGGTTCCTTGTCGCGCATGATCGACAGGTAATAGAGGCCGAGCACGATGTCCTGCGAGGGCACGATGACGGGTTGCCCGTTCGCGGGATGCAGGATGTTGTTGGTCGACATCATCAGCACGCGTGCCTCGAGCTGGGCTTCCAGCGAGAGGGGAACGTGGACGGCCA
>CAZEJZ010000584.1:0-2258 GCA_964512415.1 uncultured Opitutaceae bacterium | reverse complement strand
CCTTGTGCAGCTTGATCAGGCCGAAGTGAACGCTGAGGCCGTGGGAGAAGAGCAGCGTCTTGCCCTTGGTGAGATTCGGGAGGATGTCCTGCTCGTAGACATCGGCCTGCTTCATGTCCGGCAGGCCGACCATGATGACGTCGGCGCGACGGACCGCCTCGGCGGTGTCAAACACCTCAAAGCCGTGCTGTTCGGCGACGGCGCGGGACTTCGAACCGGGGTAGAGGCCGATGATGACCTTGCAGCCCGAATCCTTGAGATTGAGCGCGTGGGCATGGCCTTGGGACCCGTAGCCGAGCACGGCGAGGGTCTTGTTCTGAAATACGCCGAGATCGGCGTCCTTGTCGGTGTAGACTTTTGCGGGCATGGTGGGAAAGGAAACGTTCGAGGGTTGGGAGGATCAGCGGCGCATGGCCAATTGGCCCGTGCGCGCGAGTTCGAGGATGCCGAAGGCTTCGATCAGGCGAAGGAAGGCGGAGGTCTTACCCTCGTCGCCGGTCACTTCGACGATCAACGCGTCATGCGCAACGTTGATGACCTTGGCGCGGAAAATGTCGCAGATCTGCATGATCTCCGAGCGGGTGCGTCCGTCGGCCTTGATCTTGACCAGCACGAGCTCGCGCACCACGGCCTGGCCTTCCTTGAAGTCCACGACCTCGACGACGTTGACCAGCTTGCGCAACTGCTTCGTCACCATGTCCAGGGACGCATCGTCGCCCTTGATCACCGCCGTGATGCGGGACAGGGACGGGTCGTGGGTCGGGGCGACGTTCAGTGAGTCGATGTTGAATCCGCGACCCGAGAACATCCCGGAAACCCGGGCGAGGACGCCGAACTTGTTCTCGACGAGGACGGAGATCGTGTGACGCATGGGTGGGAAAATCAGGGGAAAATGGGCTCTGGGATCGGAAACGGCTGGTGGACGGCGAGGGACTCGAACCCCCGACACCCTCGGTGTAAGCGAGGTGCTCTAACCAACTGAGCTAGCCGTCCGGCAGGAGCAGGGAGTTAATCCTCCGGGCCCCGCGCGAGGCAAGGGTTTAATCCGCCCGGTCCGGCCGCTCAGTCACCTCGACCACGCTCACGCGCGCGCCGCCCCTCCCCGCGCACCGAGCAGGCCTTCGCGGGCGAGCCACTCGGCGTTCTGGACTGCATTCAAGGCCGCGCCCTTCCACAGGTTGTCGCCACTGACCCAGAACGACAATCCATTGTCAAAAGCCGTGTCGATGCGGATTCGCCCGACGCCGCACCGCACCTTCTCGGCAAAGTCGAGGGGCGTCGGATAACGCGAGGCCTTCGGGTCGTCGACCAGCTCGGCCCCCGCGAACGCCGCGATCGCCTCGCGGGCGGCGGCGACGCTGACCGGACGCTCAAACTCGGCGCTCACCGAAACCGAATGGGCCCGCACCACGGGGACGCGGACGCACGTGGCCGAAACCTTCAGATCCGGCAGCCCCATGATCTTCCGGCTTTCCTGCGCCATCTTCGACTCCTCGCCGGTGTAGCCGTCGCTTCCGAAGGTATCGACCTGAGGGATGCAGTTGAACGCGATCTGGTAGGGATAGACCTTGCGGGTCAGGGGCTCGCCCGCCACATGCGAGCGCACCTGCTGGGCCAGTTCTTGGATCGCCTCCGCGCCCGTGCCGGAAACGGACTGGAACGTCGACACGATGATCCGCTTCACCCCGAAAGCGAGGTGCAGAGGCCACAGGCCCATCAGCATCACCGCAGTCGAGCAGTTGGGATTGGCGATGATTCCGGAGTGCGTGCGCAGTTGCTGCGGATTGATCTCCGGGATCACCAACGGCACCTTCGGATCCATCCGCAGCGCCGAACTCTTGTCGATCACCAGGCAGCCGGACGCCACGGCATCCGCCGCCAGGGCACGCGTCACGGACCCGCCCGCCGCGAAGAACGCAATGTCCACGCCCGCGAACGCACCAGGCTTCGCTTCCTCCACCCGATAGCTCTTCCCGCCGAACGTCAGCGTTTTTCCGGCCGACCGCGCCGAGGCGAAAAGCCGCAGCTCGCGCAACGGAAAGTGGCGCTCGTGCAAGAGCCGGACAAGCTCTTGACCGACCGCGCCGGTGGCGCCGACGATACCGACTGCATAACCAGATGGCTTCACGATGGAGACTCCTTTGGAACACATAAGCACAACGGGTGCCCGGCTGGGGATCAAGCCCACAGACCGCATCCTCGTCGTGAGCCTCGCCGCCCAGACGCTCGCCCTCTACCATGGAGGTCGGCACGTCTGC